>JBKJRV010000076.1:0-4873 GCA_046593115.1 Gemmatimonadaceae bacterium | reverse complement strand
GTCAATACGTCGCGTCGTGGCAAGACACTTCGCGCCACTCGACTTGGCGGGGAGCGGGCGACCGTCGTCGGCGCGCTGGATGATCGTGACGAAGCCGAATGGGTGGCGGAGGAGATTGCGGCGCGTATGCGGGCGGGTGGCTGCATGTTGCGCGATTTCGCCATCCTGTACCGCACCAATGCGCAGAGCCGCGCCATGGAGGAATCGCTGCGACGGCAGACCCTGCCGTATCGGCTCGTCGGCGCGGTGCGTTTCTACGACCGTCGCGAGATTCGCGATCTCATGGGCTATCTGAAGCTGATCGCCAACCCGAGTGACACGGAAGCATTCCGTCGATCCATCGCCGTGCCGCGCCGCGGCCTTGGAGAAACGTCGGTGGACTTTCTTGCCGAGAAAGCCCGGGCGGCCGGCATCTCGTTGCTCGAGGCCTGCGTGCGCCCCGATCTTCTCGACGGCATCCGCCCGGCGGCCCGGACGGCTTTCGGCGATTTCGCAGCGTTGCTGGCGCGCTTCCGGGAGCAGGCGACGGAAGCGAGCGTCCCGGAGCTGCTGCGCGATCTGGTGGACGCGATTGGCTACGCCGAGCATCTGCGCTCCGACAACCCCGAGAGCGCGGATGATCGCCTCGACAACGTGCGCGAGCTCATCACGGGCGCGGCCGAGGTCGTACTGGACCAGGGTGGGGAAGTCGGTCTCCGTCCGCTCGATCTGTTTCTGCAGCGGGCATCGCTGGTGGCTCAGCTCGACCAGCTCGATCCTTCGGCGGACGCGGTGACCATGATGACGCTGCACAATGCGAAGGGGCTCGAGTTCCCGGTAGTGTTCATCACGGGGCTGGAGGACGGCCTGTTCCCGTTGGCGCGCGCATACGACCAGCCGGCCGCTCTGGAAGAGGAGCGGCGCCTGTTCTACGTTGGGATCACCCGTGCGGAGCGCACGCTCTACATGACCCACGCCCGCAGCCGGCGGCGCAACGGTGAGTCCATGCCGTCGATTCCCTCCAGCTTTCTGTCGTCCATTCCAGCCGGCCTGGTGGAAGAGCGGTCCACGATCAAGCTCAGAGCGTCCGGGCGCTCGGTGTTGCCGCAGTCAGCGTCGTCACGCCGGCCGGGACTGGCGGTGGATCGTCCTGCGCGAACCACGCAAGCCGATCGTGATTTCGAGATGTCCCAGGATCTGCCGAGCTTCGTGAAGGGCGAGCGTGTGCGTCACAAGCGCTTCGGCTCCGGCACCATCGCTGAATTCACGGGCGTCGGACGAGAAACGAAGGTGACCGTGGATTTCGACGACGAAGCCGTGGGACGCAAACGACTGGTCGTGGCGTACGCAGGTCTGGAACGTGGCTTCGAGTAGGACGCCGTAATTTATTGTTCTCATGCCTGGTGAGCAGATCCCGACACGCGCTCGCTCCGCTCACGCCTGCGGGATGACAACCACGGCTGACACCAACGGGATGACAGCGGGCAGCACGCAGCTGACAACGGGCTGAAAGCGGGAAGCACGCAGCTGACACGATCGGGATGACAACCCCATGAACCGGTAACCGACGCCAATGCCAGTAACTCCAGCCGATGTCCTGCACATCGCTGCCCTCGCTCGACTGGGTGTCGCGCCCGAGCGCGTTCCGTCGCTCGTCGCGGAACTCAACGGCATTCTCGCCCACATGGATACCCTGTCCGCCGCGAAGACCAAAGGCGTCATCCCAGTGAGCTCTATTGGAGCTGCCGCCCAACCGCTGCGTGAGGATGGCGGCTTGCCGTATCCGCTTGCACGGTCGCTCGAGAACTTTGTCCCATCGATGCGCGAAGGGCTACTGCTCGTTCCACGCCTGGCGACGCACGAGGAAGCGGGGGAAGGCTCATGACGTTGCCGGGCTCCGTGGAAGGCCGCGCCGCTCGCCTGGCCACCGCGGTCTGCAAGGGAGCGCCAGCGGAGGACGCGATCGCGCGGTCGTACCGGCGCAGCGAAGAGATCGGGGCGGGCACGGACGGGCTCAACATCATCCTCTGGCACGATGAGCGGGATGCGAGGGAGCATGCGCACTCGGTGGCGCACCGGATCGACGAAGGCGAGTCCAAGCTTCCCCTGGCTGGAGTGCCCGTCGCGATCAAGGACAACATTGCAACCGTTACGCTGCCCACCACGTGTGGCTCGCGGATTCTGGAGGGATATGTTTCGCCGTTCGAAGCGACGGCCGTGGCGCGACTGCGCGCCGCGGGCGCGGTCGTCGTGGGCAAGACCAACTGCGACGAATTCGCCATGGGGTCGTCAACCGAGCACAGTGCCTGGGGTCCCACTCGCAATCCCATCGACCCTGCACGCGTGCCAGGCGGTTCCTCGGGCGGCTCCGCGGCAGCCGTCGCCGCCGGCATCGTTCCTATCGCACTCGGCTCGGAGACCGGCGGGTCCGTGCGCCAGCCAGCGTCCTTCTGCGGCGTGGTCGGCATCAAGCCGACGTACGGTCGCGTCAGCCGCTACGGCCTGGTCGCGTTCGCGTCGTCGCTCGATCAGATCGGTGTCTTCGGCAGAACGGTGGACGATGCGGCTCTCGCGCTCGAAGTCATTGCGGGCCGCGACACGCTCGACAGTACGAGTGCCGATCGTCCGGTCCATCGCTACCGCTACGAAGCGGGGACCACGGTCAAGGGATTGGTCATCGGAGTGCCGAAGGAATATTTCCCGGAATCGCTCGACCCGGGCATTCGCGAACTGTGTGAACGCGCGCTCGAGATACTGCGCGGGCTTGGGGCGACCACGCGGGAGGTATCGCTGCCGCATACCGACCTGGCCATCCCCACGTACTACATCATCGCGCCGGCAGAAGCGTCCTCCAACCTCGCGCGCTTCGATGGCGTCCGGTATGGACTCCGCCTGACCGGTGACGGCCTGCAGGGGATGTACGAGGCCACTCGGTCACACGGCTTCGGCGCGGAAGTGACGCGGAGAATTCTCCTGGGGACCTACGTCCTCAGCGCCGGCTACTATGACGCGTACTACAGAAAGGCGCAGGAAGCGCGCTCGCTGATTGCGCAGGATTTCCTCGACGTGTTTGCGTCGGGAGTGGATGTGCTGTTCACCCCCACGACGCCGACGCCGGCATTCCCCCACGGCGCGAAGAGCGACCCGTACGAGATGTATTTGAGTGATATTTTCACCGCGACCGCAAATCTGGCCGGCGTTCCCGCGATGTCGCTTCCCATCGGTATGGTCGAGGGGCTTCCCGTCGGCGGACAGTTCATTGCCCCGCACTTCGGTGAGTCGCGCATGCTCGGCGCCGCGTACGCGCTGGAAGGCGTGCTCGCAACACAGGCGGCGCCATGACGTCGTCTGCGGTGGTGGCTCTCACCGAGCGCTATGAAATGGTCGTGGGGCTGGAAGTACACGTTCAGCTGAAGACGCGGACGAAGGCGTTTTGCAACTGCTCGAATGCCTTTGGCGCTCCGCCCAATACGCAGGTGTGTCCGGTCTGTCTCGCGCTCCCGGGCGCGTTGCCGGTCTTGAACGTCCGCGCGGTCGAGCTGGCGACGCGCGCCGCCATTGCACTCGGCTGCACGGTGCATGGGACGTCCATCTTCGCCCGCAAGAACTACTTTTATCCCGATCTGCCGAAAGGCTACCAGATCACGCAGTTCGATCGCCCGCTCGCGACCGATGGGTGCGTCGTCATTGGCACTCGCGCTGATGGCTCGCCGATCACCGTCGGCGTAACGCGCGTGCACATGGAGGAAGACGCCGGCAAGTCGATTCACGACCGGTACACCGCGCATACCGCGATCGACCTGAATCGGGCTGGCGTGCCATTGATCGAGATCGTGAGCGAGCCGGATATGCGCTCGACCGTCGAGGCGGGCGCGTACCTGCGCGTGGTGAAGCAGATCCTGGCCTACATGGATGTCAGCGACGTCAGCATGGAGGCTGGCAGTCTTCGCGTCGACGCGAACGTCAGCGCGCGAGCGCGTGGGCAGACCAAACTCGGCACGAAGACCGAAGTAAAGAACATGAATTCGTTTTCGGCGGTCGAGCGCGCGCTTGACGCCGAGTTCATACGGCAGTGTGGACTGCTGGACCGCGGGGAGAAGGTGCTGCAGCAGACGATGCTCTGGGATGGCGCAACCGGGCAGGTGCGGCCCAGTCGCTCAAAGGAGGGCAGCCACGATTACCGCTATTTTCCCGAGCCCGATCTGCCGCCACTCGTCCTCAATGCCGACTGGATCGAGAAAATTCGAGCTGATCTTCCCGAGCGTCCCGCGCACCGCCGGCAGCGCTACGCCAGCGATTACGGGTTGAGTGAGAAGGAGATCGATGTCCTTGCCGCGGATATCGCGCTCTCTGATTACTTCGAAGGGGTGGCGCGCCAGCATGGCGACGCGAAGGTCGCGGGCAACTGGGTGATGGGCGAGGTGAGCGCGGCGCTGAACGCGCGCGGCATCGACATCGGCGATTTTCAAGTCCGGCCAGCGGACCTTTCGAAGCTGCTGAACATGGTGCGCGATAGCGTGGTGAGCCACAACGCCGCCAAGCGCATCTTCGCGATCATGGCCGAGACGGGAAACCTTCCCGAGCAGATCGCACAGCGGGAAGGCTTGCTCATCGTGAGCGATGATGCGGCGCTTCGCGAGTGGATTACCGAGGTGATGGCGGAGCATCCCGCCGAAGCAGCGCGCTTCCGCTCAGGGGAGAAGAAGCTGCAGGGAGTTCTCGTCGGCTTCGTGATGAAGAAGTCGAAGGGCAGTGCCGATCCAAAGCGTGTGAATCAGCTCCTGGCGGAGCGAACGGGCGCGTAGAGCGGCGCCGCAAGATCGGCGGCGAAGGTCAGCACCGTTTCCGGAAGTCCAAAGTGATCGAGCGCGAGGCGGTGCACGCGCTCCTCACC
>JBKJRV010000044.1:0-6588 GCA_046593115.1 Gemmatimonadaceae bacterium | reverse complement strand
GCTCGTCATGCTTGACGATCGCGACTCGCGGGCACTCGCGTATGGCCCGCGAACCAGCGCGTCCGTCCGGCGCATTCGTGCGCCGCGAGCCGGAACAACGCTGTTGGTCAGTTGAGGGTCATTCCGCAACGGCACCGGCGGTCAAAAGGACCACCTGACTTCTGCCTGGAATACGGAAGCTCCGACATCGGGCGCGCCATTCCCTCAGGCCGGCGACGCAGCGGAGCGGTCTAACTCGTTGAAACGTAGTGGCTTTCCTGCGATTTCGCCACCCGGCGTCCATCATACCAACGTCTTCGAGTGTCTCGCGACGAAGTGTCTGTTCCTGACCAACATCGTCGATATCGCGTTAATCAGCCTCCGCGAACCTCTGCGCCCTCCGCGGTTCAAGCTGTTTTTTGAACCGCAGATGTCGCAGAGAACGCAAAGGAGTAACAGTGTTACGCGCGACCCTCAGCGCTGGATTCGGCCAGAAAGGCGAGTATGGCCTCATTCACCGGTTCCGGCGCTTCCTCATTCACCAGGTGACCCGCGCCTTCCACACGAACCACCGTGCTGCGCGGCGGGACGCGACTCTGCAACGCGGCAGCGCTACCGACTCGCACGAGCGGATCGGAAGATCCAAGTACCACGAGCGTCGGTTGCGACACGCTGGCAAAATAACCAGGCGCCACACGCCCCCATGGCGCCACCCGAAGCAGCGTCACGAGCACTCGGCCCCATTCCGGAAACTGCGAAGGCGCCCAGTACTCATCCACATCGCGGTCAGTGAACGTGCCGCGTGTCCCGTAAATGCCGGAAAGAATCCGCTTCACCATGAAACGCCGCGTCGTGATCGGCAGGTGCAGCACTGGCGGCACTCGCGCGAGCAGCTGAATGATTCCAATGCCGGAGATGGAGCCGAGTCCCGTGGCGTTGATCGCGACGACGGCGCTCACCCGCGCAGGTTTTTCCTGCGCCACGCTCAACACCAGATGCCCCGACATGGATTGGCCAATCAGCGTCGCGGTGTCCATCTCCACCGCGTCCATGATCTCTTCCACCTGCGTGATCAACGCCGACCACGTATAGCGGTCCGCCTCCAGTGGCTTGTCGGATAACCCATGGCCAGGCATATCGACGGCGACCGCGCGATGGCCGGCGGCCCCAAGGGTCGGAAGATTCCTGCGATAGCCATAGATGGATCCGCCCCAGCCAGGCACGCACAGAATTGGCTTGCCGTCGGGCGGACCGCATTCGGCGACACGTATGTTGATACCGGACCGGAGCTGGACGAAGCGAGCACGCACGCTCCCCGTACCCAGCGGATACATCTCGCTTGCCGGAAGGCGCGCCCGGCTCCCCAATTTGTCGAGCCTCAACCTCCCCATCACCGCATGCAGTCGCTAAGTGCCGCTAGATGAGGTTGATTGGCCGGCCCGAGATTCGTGCGATGAGTCCCAGACGGAAAGTGAAGTCCGCCCACCGATCGTCGCCGCCGTGCGTCACCTCGATCGGATAGATAGGCCAGATGAAAGGATTGGTGGTTTTCGGGCCCGCCATACCCTTGTGCGGATGCCAGATGCCCTGCCGGTCGCGATCGTCCAGAAAGCGCTCGAACAGCTTGCTCCAGTTCTCGTTGCGGCGGAGAAAGCCAAGCCGAGCCATGAGCTCCAGCCAGACGATGGCCGCGGGAACGTCGGCGTCAGCGGCATTCCGGTGTGGCAACGGATCGCCAAGGACGAGATGCGGCTGCTCGATGATCTTCTTCCCGCAGAGCTGAACCACTTCCTGACGCGGCATGGTGTGGTTCAACCAGATGTAGATCCGGTCGAGAATCTCGTGGTGCTCACTGCGGAATGATGGCATGTACGCCAGCATCGTCAGCGAATAGATGGACGGCGGAGCCGCTTCCTGCGGAAGCACATGCTGATTACCCACGCGGATGAACGGCTTCTCGGCCAGCGGCGACCGCAGGTAATCGTACACACGCTCGGAAATGCGCCGAGCAGCGCCGCGCAGGCGCGGATCGTTCTCGTAGCCGGCGTGGGCGAGCGCAGCGGCGGCGGCCTCTCTGAGGAGAGCGCGCGAGCGACGCGCCATGTCCATATCGGGCGTCTTTCCCTTCTGGGCATGCTCATACAGGTGCGACGGATCTTCGTCTTCGGCAAGCAACCGGAACAGCACGCGCCGCGCATGAACCATCGGGGGCGATTCCCGGTCCCAACCGCATTCCACCAGTCTGCGAAAAGCGTTGATCGTTCCCACGCCCTCGAAGTTCATGGCGCGGGAAGAAGGTACCCCCAGCATCGATTGATTCCACGTGCCATCCGGCGACTGCACCATAGCAAGTTTCAGGGCCGGCACGTGCGCAAATGGCAGCACCGAAAACCGGGGATCAACTGCCGGGAGCCGGGCGACATCCACTACTGAGCGATACTGAATTGCCGGTGAACCGTGCTCCAGCAGCCAGCCAAGCGGAAAGTTGATTGGCGTAAGCGGTGCGAGAAACGGCGGCGGCGGGGGCGCAGCAGGCTGAACAGGTAATGCGGTAGGGAGCGGAACGGTCACAGCTCAACGCTCGCTGTTTTAGCGGTCAAGGACGTCCTGTTATAAGAGAGGGTTCCAAGCCGAGGCGTGGGCACCCGAAACGCGGATAACGTAGCAAGTTTCGCGCAGTTTGCTAGTGGAGATGCGTAAGTTGTTGTTTAATAATAACTTAGAACTCGTCAAAAAGGCAGGTCGCACGGGTGTCTGATTCGGTGTCTGTAAATGAGGTTGCGGATCAGACTTCACGGGCACATTGACGCGTCTTGCCGGTATACACTCTCGGCGGGTCGCCACATAACGTTTATTCCCGTCAGGCAATGTGACGTTCCGACTTAACTCTCTCGGGATACTGTCGTCTCCCTTTCGAAGCCATACGCAATCAATGGAGGAGTACAAATGAACGCTCGAATTCTCGCGCTCGGCGCGATGTTGGTGCTGACGGCCTCGGCGCTCGACGCGCAGGCGCCGAAGAAGGAAAAGGGTGGTTACGGCAAGGGAAAGGTGACTGCTGATTCAGCCGCTCGCCGTGGTGCCGAAAACGATCGTCGTGACGGCATGAGCAATGATGACAACGATCGCCGCGGTCGGAAGGGCCAGATGGGTGGCCGGAATGGCGGCTATCTGTTGGCGGGGATCGAGCTCACCGATGCACAGAAGACGCGGATCAAGGCGATCCACGAGTCGTACCGTACCCGGATGGACGCGCTTCGCGATTCCGCCCGGACGGCCAACAAGGATGGCGTGCGGAATGCCGCGGATTCCACGTTCCGCGCGCACACGGTGACCCTCGCTGCCAGCGAGCGGGCGGAGATCCGCACCGTCCTGACCGGAGAGCAGCAGGTGCGCTTCGACCAGAACGCCAAGCGCATGGACGACCGGATGGCGAAACGATATGGCGCGCGTGGCAAAGGCAACGGAAAGAAGGGCGATCGTTCTGGTGATTCAAGGCCGTAAGGCACTGCTTCACCTGCGTTTGCGAAAAGGGCACCCAATCGGGTGCCCTTTTTTTTGCGGGCCGCGTCGTCCATCTTGCGAGCAGCCACTCACCATGCCGAACACCAATGATTGAAAGCCTTCGCACCCGACCGGTGAGCAAGGTCCCGGATCGGGTTCGATTTCAGGGCCGTGTCCTGTTTCTCACCGAGGATCCTGCGCTGCTCAAGCGACAGATCGCCGGAGAGGACCTGTCGTTTGATCCTTCCGCCACCCCCGGCAGCAACGAGCGACCGAAGCTGCGCGACAACATCTCGACCGACGAGATCACGCCGGCCTATATCTGTTACTACTTCGACGAGACGCTGGGAGAGTTTCCCTACCTGGGTCTCAAGGCCGGAGAGGAGTTTCCCCTCACCCGCGGCACGGTGAAGGCCGGCGGATTCGTGGCCAGCGTGTCGGGCAAGCGGCGCGGCAAGGGTTCGTCGCGTGAACAGTCGCCCTACGCGGAGATGATGGCGGGCGTCCGGGTGGTCATCGCCGAGAACATCGAGCGGATCTACCGTGAGAACTGCCAGAACCTTGGCGTTTTCACATCGACCAACCTGGACCTGATTGCGCGGATCCGCCGCGGAGAGGAAATCCCGCTCACCGAATTCACCGAGGGTGAAGGCGGCATCTCGCGAGGAATCATCGAGTACGGCGGGTTGTTCAACTACAACGTGGCGCGATTGCAGGGAAAGGTGACGGTCCCTACAGTGACGACTGCCAGGCGTCCGATGACCATCGCGGAGAAGATTTTCGCGCGCCACTGGGTGACGGACGCGTCGAGCGGGAACGTCGGCATTCCCGCGGTGCAGCCTGGCGATCAGGGCTTCGTGCAGACCGACATCCGGTTCAGCCACGAGTACGTCACTCCCATGTCCGCGATTTTCTTCGAGGACCTTGTTGGCAAGGATGAGCCGATCAACGACCCCGCGTCCGTCTTCTTCTTCCGGGACCATCTGACCTTTCTGGACCAGGTGATGCGTTCCGAGCATGTCGAGATGGGGTTGCTCGATGTCGCCAACCAGCTGGAGGCAAAACAGCGGACGTTCGCCGCCGAAAAGGGTGTGCGACTGTATGGGGAGCTGGAGAAGAAGGCGAACATCCACGGCGCGCTCGCCGCGAGCGGATCGGAAGCCATCTGCCATTCCAAGATCCTCGAGGCGCACGCGCTTCCGGGGCAGGTGATCATCGGGTCGGACTCTCACACCCCGCACGCGGGCGCCGTTGGCTGTATCGCATTCGGTGTCGGCACGACAGCGATCTTCAACTCCTGGATCACGCGCGATGTGCGTGTCGAGATTCCGCCGTCCTTCAAGGTCATTATTCGCGGCGAGAAGCCGGACAACGTGACGGCGAAGGATTTCATGCTGGAGATCCTGCGCCACCCGTACATCAAGAGTGGAGAAGCGATCGGCCAGATTGTTGAATACGCTGGAAACGCTGTTTCCAGCTTATCGGTGGACGAGCGCGCGACCATGACGAACATGGCGGCGGAAGTCGGCGCGTTCACGGGCATCATCGCACCCGACGAGAAAACCGTCGAGTACCTGGTGAAGCAGCGCGGCATGAGCGCCGCCGAGGCGCGCAGCCTTTGCGAGGGCCTCTACTCCGACGACGACGCGGGCTACGTGAAGGTCATCGAGATCGATGCGTCGTCGCTGCGTCCGATGATCGCCCTTCCTGGCGACCCGGGCAACGGGATGTACGTCGATGAGCTCGGCGCGGAAGTACGGATCGAGATTGCCTATGCCGGGTCGTGCACCGCGGGCAAGAAGGAAGACATGGATATGTACGCGAGGGTATTTCGCGAAGCACTCGATCGTGGTGAGCGCGTGGCCGAAGGCGTCCGATGCTACATCCAGTGCGGGTCACAGGAAGTGCTGCGCTATGTGCGCGAGCAGGGCTACGACACCATCTTCGCCGAGGTCGGCGCGCAGTTCATCGAGCCGTCGTGCGGTGCGTGTATCAATGCGGGACCCGGTGTCTCTCGCACGCGGGACGAAGTCACCATCTCCGCCATCAACCGCAACTTCCCGGGACGATCGGGACCAGGCCAGCTGTATCTTGCGTCGCCGTACACGGTAGCTGCGTCGGCGATTGCGGGAAAGATTGTGGAATGGGAAGGAGAAAAGGCCGGCGTTTGATGCGGCTCAGACATCGCGGTCGGCTGCGTGCTGCGTGCTGCGTGCTGCGTGAGTTCCGCGCGCAGCATATCGCGTCCGCGCGCTGAATGCGCGGAGAGTTCGTCGAGGTCGCGGGCTCTCGCCTGTACTACTACGCGGCAGGGACCAGAGGGTCAGGCGAACCAATCGTCTTCCTGCACGGGTTCCCGACGTCGTCGCATTTGTGGACAGACGTCGTTCCTCTCCTGCCCGAAGGACACCGCATCGTCGTCCTCGACCTGCTCGGCTTCGGCCGCAGCGACCGGCCACTCGGAAAGCCAGTAACGATCAAGGGACACGCCGACCGGGTGCTCGGCTTCCTCGACGCATTGAGCATCAACTACGCGTGCATTGTTGGGCACGACATGGGCGGCGGCATCGCCCAGACGCTGGCCGTTCGCGCGCCCACTCGTGTATCTCGGTTATGCCTGGTGAACTCAGTCGCGTACTCGGACTGGCCCGGAAGGGAATTGAAGCTCGCGCGGGCAATGATGCCACTCACGAGACGCCTTCCGCACAGCTGGGTGTTGACTGTATTACGTAACGAGCTGCTGCGCGGCTATTGCGACCCCACCCGCGGCTCGCGCTCTATCGATCGCTACATCAAAACGTTCGCAGGTGCGAGCGGGCACGAGACGTTCATCGAGCATCTCATGTCGCTCGACGGCTCGGAGACAGCAGCACTGGCGCCCAGACTCAAGGATATTGTGGCGCCAACCGCGATCGTCTGGGGAAAGGACGACCCCTTCATTTCCCGATCTGTTGGAGAGCGGTTGCGTGCAGACATCCCGGACGCCACGCTCGACATCCTGCCCAATACGGCGCACTTCACGCCGGAGGAAGCGCCCGAGCGTGTGGCGCTCACGATCAGTCAGCTACTCGACCGTTAAGTGATGTGAATGGGCGCCGAAACAGC
>JBKJRV010000016.1:0-9245 GCA_046593115.1 Gemmatimonadaceae bacterium | reverse complement strand
AAACGTCGGCGTCTTTTCCGCCACGGCGAAGCGCAGAATACCAGTGACCAGATGCGGCTGGTCGATCTCCGAGCGCACCTCCTTGTTCACCGCGACGTCGCGCTCGATCAGCTTCTGCACTTCAAGCTCCGGCGGCGAGGAGTTGGAGAACACCTGCTGGAAGCCATACTTCAGCTCGTAGCCCCAGAAGTTGCGCACCCGTTTTGTGAAGATCAGCTCGAGTCCGCGCACCGTCTGATAGTCCGTATTCACCAGCACGAAGTAGTTCAGTGCTCCCTGCGAATACGTCTGACCGACATCAACCACGGAGGTTCCGTTCGCCAGCACACCGCCCCGACGGAAACCGGTGAGGCCCGACTGATCCTTCGTGTATCCGGTGACCCGGGCCGAGTAGTTGGATCCGATCTCGGCGAGAAACCCCATTTCATACGCCGAGGTCTTTTCAATCTGCAGGCGGGGATTCCCGACGATCGGCACGTTGCCGAAGTCCTGCCGGAAGTTCGGACCGCCCGGTGTTCCTTCGAGCGTCTGCCCCTTCCGAATGGTGTCCCGGGTCACGGGGTTGAACGTGGACGAATCCGCAAACCGGCCAATGCCGGTGCCCTGATACATCACGTTGTAGACCGGGTTCTGCGAGTAAATGCCCCAATTCATGAAGAACGACGAGCGCTCGGAGATGGGGAAATTGATCGAGACGCGGGGTGAGAACTGCTTGCGTACCGGGGCCGCCGAAAAGTCGTCCTGGAACGCGATCTTGCGCGCGCTGTCCATCAGGACCGGGCTGTTGTTGCAGGCGCCGATCCCCGTCAGCGTGCGCCCGTCCGCCAGGTCCAGAACATAGGGCGTGGACCCGAACGCATTGCCGTCGCACACCTCGGTGACCGTCGTGCCGTTGGTCGGATCGAGCGGATTGCGGAAGAACTGGCCGTTGGCCCGGGTGTAGTCGAAGCGGAAACCAAGCTTCAGCGTGAGGAAATCGTACTCGAGCCGGTCCTGAACATACAGCGCGGCGTCCCAGGGCTTGCCGCCGTACGAGTAGTTGCCGATGATCGATGCGTCTACGGGACGGGTAAGGTTCTTTGCTTCGTAGAATCGCATGTTGTGACGCTGCAAGAACACTCCGCCCTGCACGTTGTGATGGTCCGTGACCTGCGACTGCAGGTCAGCGCGCAGCGAGTAGGTGGTATTCGTGTCTCCACCCGCAAAGTTCTCGCTGCCCGATCCGGGATTGAGGTGGGCGGCATTCGGCTGGGTAGAGCTCGAGAGGAAGCGGCCACGCACGAAGGTCTGCGCCGTGGTGTAGTTCCGGATCTTGTCGCCGAGGCAGAGGCCGGTGAGGTAGTTGCAGGCGTTGCGCGCGAGGTGCAGACGGCCGCCAGCCACCTGATAGTTCAATCGGCCAGCAGTGTGCGAGAAACGACTCCACAGCAGGTTGCGACGGACGCCCGTTGAGCCCTGAATAGCGTACTTGTTGGTGTTGAACGATGACGGACCGCCATTGGCGATATCCTCCCAGCGCTCCGGGCGACCAGGGCCGTAGGTTCGCTCACAAAAGTCGCGGCTCTGCGGATAGGCCGCGGCGCAGGCCTCAGGGATACTGTAGCCAGTCAGGACCCAGCCGGGATTGTAATCCTGATATTGCCGCTCGTAGTCGATACCGCCTACGCTCAGCTTCATCGTCGGCGTGAAGTACGCGGTCGTCTTCGCGAACAGGTCGCGCTGCGCACGGAAGCCGACGCCCCGCCATCCGCCCATGAGATCGAAGGCCTGGGCGCTGTTCCCGCGGGAGTCCGACCGGTTGTTGAACGGGTCGTAGATGAAGCGATCGAATTCCAGGGCGCGCTGGCCGGTGTTCTGGCGTGCCGCCACGAGGAACCGCACCTTCGCGCCCGTCATCGGCACCGGACCGCTCAGCGAGCCCTCGATCAGATCAGCGCCACGCATGGAGTCCGCCAGACTTCCCAGGCGACCGGCGATTCGTGAGGTGCTGTATTTGAGACCGCCCTTCAACGTGGTCGTGCCTTCCTTGGTCGCAATATTAATGACGCCGGACATCGCGTTACCATACTGCGCTTCCATGCCGCCACGCTGATAGTCGATGGCCTGCACCGCTTCCGTCGTGATGTCGAACGCGGGGCCGCCCAGCATGAAGTTGTTGATGGGAATATTGTCGATGAGCGTCTGCGTCTCCCCCGCTCGGCCACCGCGAATGCGCAGCGACGTGACGCCGCGTCGTTCATCCACAAACGCCGTGACGTCGGTATTCTCGACAGGCACGGCAAGAAAGCCGAGCTGAAGCGCGAGCACTCCGGCGATGCTCGTCGTCGGCAGCGTTTCAATTTCCTCGGACGTGATCTGCGAACGGCTGCCGGTCGTCCCCGGCGGGATCAGCCGTTCGGCCTGGTCCTCGATACGCACCGTCGTGAGCTGGCCGGCGGCCGAGGACATGGAGAAGTTGACCTCGCGCGTTTCGTCGATGCCGAGTCGAACGCCGCGAGTTCCCTGGCTCTGATACCCGATGCGCCGGGCGAGCACCGTGTAGGTGCCGGGTGGCACGCTCAGCACGAAGTAGCGTCCGCTGGCGTTACTGATCGCGCCGATGCCGGTGCCTTCGATCTGCACCGCGACTCCGTCGACCGGCTGACCCGTCTGTGCGTCGCTGACGACCCCCGTAATTTTCCCTGTCTGGGCGTGCGCTGGCTGGCAAATAAGTGCGATACTCAGCACGCCAACAAGAGCAATCGAGCTACGAACGAGGGAGAGTTCCATGCCGTACTCCGAGAGATGAACGTCGGGGTGCTGACTTCATGAGGCCGCTTTAACCGCGGCGCCATTATAGAATGCGGTCACGCTCCGCACTAGAGGGAAATTGCGCTTTAACCGTCAGTTTTCGAATTCAGCGCTTTAGCTGCTTATCCTGCCCACGCCTCGATTATCGGTCCGCTTCAGTACGGATGCGAAGCTCAATGGAAGATTGCCGTGGCCACGCGCGTCATAGATACAGACCTATGACGGACGCGAGGACGGGATGCAGCGGAGCGCGATCGTGAGCCGGCGTGATCCGGACGAATCGATGATCGACGGGTGCCGGAACGGCGACCCGGCGGCGATGCGCGCTCTCTGGCTGGAATACAAGGATCGCGTCTACTCCATCGCGCTGCACTTCTTTCGCGACGACCAGGCCGCAGCGCAGGACATCACGCAGGATGTGTTCATCAAGCTCTTCGCGCGATTGCGGCAATTCCGGCATGAGTCCGGGTTCACGACATGGCTGTATCGGCTGGTCGCGAACGCCTGTATGGACGAACAACGTCGCCGGAATCGGTGGAGTGTCTTCGGTGACGCTGTCGCGGACCTCGCGATCGAGCGCGCGCCGAGTGGGGAAGCCCCCGTGGATGATCTGTTCGTGCAGGCGGAGATCGCCGACGAAGTGAAGGCCGCGGTCGGCTCCCTGACTCCGAAACTGCGGATCGTCATCCTGCTCCGCTACTTCGACGACCTGGCCTACGAGGAAATGGCGGCCGCGCTCGAGTGCTCTCCCGGTACGGTGGCGTCACGTCTTAATCGCGCACACCAGAGTCTTGCAAAAAAGCTCGGTCACCTTCGAGGCAGTGTGATGTCATGAGCGCCACCCGAACTCACGTATCCGACCGGCTCTCCGAGTATTGCGAGGGCCAGCTTTCGCAGGACGAGTCGGCCCGCATCGCGGAGCACCTGCTCGCGTGTCGCACCTGCCGGCAGGCGTATGACGACGTGCAGCTCGGCGTCCGGCTCGCGAAGGAGCTGCCCGTTGTCGAAGCGCCGGACGCACTCTGGAATGGCATCGCCGCGGCTGCCGCTGGGGGTCGGGTGTCCCCTCTCTCGAGAAGCCACTCACCGTCCTACCGAACCCGGGGTGGATGGCGTCTGGCGGCGAGTATCGCCTTGGTAATCGCCGGCGGCGGCGCCGCAGCATGGTCCGTGGCGACGACACGTGCGGCGCACTGGAGCGTCGCGGCAGTGGCCGGCACCCCGACCATTGGCTCGACTCGTCTGGAAGGACGCGCGCGTCTCGTCGCCGGCGACTGGCTGGTGACGGATAGTGTTTCGTCCGCGCTGGTCACCGTCGGGCGTATCGGGAACGCCGAGGTCGCGCCGGGGTCGCGGTTACGGCTGGTGCGCGCCAATCCAACCGACCATCGGCTTGCGCTGGAACGCGGCTCGATTCACGCGCGCATCTCCGCGCCCCCGCGACTGTTCATCGTCGAGACCCCCTCGGGAAACGCGATCGATCTCGGTTGCGAATACACGCTCGACGTCGATGCCGGTGGCACGAGCCGGCTCCACGTCACGCTCGGGTGGGTGGCGCTGACCGACCGCTCGAAGCAGACCCTTGTGCCCGCCGGCGCTGTTGCGACGACGCGCCCGGGGATCGGCGTGAGCATCCCGTACTATGCGGACGCGTCGATTGCGCTCAGGAACGGGGTGTTATCGCTCGATGACCGCGCCGACGACCGCATCGCGCTCGCGGTGGTGCTGAACGAGGCGCGCCGGCGCGACGCGCTCACGCTATGGCATATCCTGCCGCGCGTCGAAGGTCAGTCGCGCGCGCAAGTGGTGACGCGACTTGCCACGCTCGTTCCCATGCCAGAGGGCGTTTCTCGTGACGACGTGCTCGACCTCGACAGTGGCGACCTGGATCGCTGGCTCGAGGCGATCGAACCGGCGTGGAGCGTGGTGCGACAGCCGCTGTGGATGCGGGTGGCCAGCGGCGTGTGGGAGTACGTTAGCTAGGCGAACCGGCGGGAAGTAGGACGTGGTGCGTGGTGCGTGGTGCGTGAACTGCTCCGTGATAGTAACTCGTGCATTCACGCAATACGCACCACGCACCAGGCTACTTCCACATTCCCAGAATCGCCCCCATGATCGTGAACAACAGCGCCCGATGACCGGCGGTGATCGCAATGAGTCGCGTCTTCGTTTCAGCGAACAGACCATCGGACCAGTAGGATGTCACGATGAAGGCCAGGCCGACCAGCAATCCCACCTTTGCTCCGCCCACCATCGAGAGCGCCCGCGTGATGTGAATCAGCCACGCGAGCCCGAACGCGCCGAGGAACGTGGCCACGAACGACAATCCCATGGACTTCGCGGGACCGTTCTTAAAATCAGCGCGTGTCTTGCCGAGATCGGCCATCCATGCAGTTCCGAACACCTTTGGGTTGAACCAGATCGCTCCCAGTCCAAATCCGACCACGGTAGCAATGAGCACCGTCACCCAGTTGATCTGTGCCAGGTATTCCATTCACGACTCCGCGTTAATGTGGTGAGCGCGCGCCAATTGGAACGTGAACCGACTACTCCGCCTTCGGGCGTTCGCTGGAGCCCAGCCAGCGCCCGAACCACCCCTGCACCTCGTTCCACCAGAGACGCTGATTCTGCGGCTTCGCAATCCAGTGTCCCTCATCGGGAAAGAGTACCAACCGGCTCGGCACATCCTGCCGTTGCAGGGCGGTAAACATTCCCAGACCTTCCGTATATGGGACGCGATAATCCAGCTCGCCATGGATCACCAGCGTCGGCGTCCTGAAATTCTTCGCATACAGATGTGGTGAATTCTTCCGATATTGCTCCGCCATTACCTTGTCGTCCCACCACGAGCCCCCGAACTCCCACTCGGTGAACCACAGCTCTTCGGTGGCCCCCGCCATGTGCTCGAGGTTGAACACGCCCGCATGCGTAAACAGCGCCTTGAAACGCTTCGAGTGACCCGCGATCCAGTTCACCATGTATCCGCCGTATGATCCTCCGGCCGCACCGAGCCGCGTGCTGTCGATCCAGGGGTTACGCGCGATCGCATCGTCGAGGCCATTCATGAGGTCTACATAAACCTTGCCCGACCAGTCCTTCGAGATGTCATCCGTGAACTTCTGTCCGAAGCCGGTGGAGCCACGCGGATTGATGATCACGATCCCGACACCCGGCGCCGCGAGCAGTTGGTAGTTCCAGCGTCCATGCCAGTTGTCGAGAAACGCACCCTGCGGCCCGCCGTGAATAAGCAGAATCGCCGGAAACTTCTTGCCTGGTGCGTACTGAGGAGGCTTGATCACGTACCCCTGCACCGAGTCCCCGCCCGCGCCCTTGAACCAGAAGTTCTCGGCGGGGTGGAGATGCAGCTGCGCGATCAGCTTGTCATTCGCGTGCGTGAGTTGACGCGCGCCACCCGCGCCCTTCGCGTCGAGCGAGGCGACGAAGACTTCCGCGGGACGCTCCGCCGCGTCCTGGAGCCATGCTATCGTCCGGCCATCGGCCGATAGCGAGACCGCGACGTTGTTCCCGACCGGCGTGAGCAACTGTGGAGCACTCGTCCTGCCATCGGCGCCGATCGCAATGCGAAACACCTTGTCGCGCGCCTGATCGTTCGTGGTCACGAGCAACGTACGTCCACCAGCGGCGAACAGGTAACTGTCCGCACCACGATCCCACTGCGGCAGAAGCTCTCGCGACACCTTCGAAGCACGATCGTACATCATCAGACGCCAGCGATCCGCCTCAAAGCCGGCGCGCTCCTGCGACGCGTAGGCAATGAAGCGACCGTCGGGCGTATACACCGGATTCTGATCGGCGCCCATGTTGGTGCGTGTGATAATCGTGCTGGTTCCACCCGTTACCGGCACCGTATAGACGTTGACGTCGGTGCTCCATGCGTCCGTGCGTCCGGCGTCCTTGGCGGAGTACGCCAGCTCGCGGCCATCGGAAGAAAACGCATAGCCCTCGCTGCCCCCAAATGGTCCGGGCGGCACATCATAGCGAGCGCCAGTCGTCAGGTCGCGCAGATCACTGCCGTCGGGCGTGACCACGTACAGATGCGCGCGTGTCCCCTGGTCGTATGCGTTCCAGTGGCGGAACATGAGCTGTTCGGTGACAACCGCCTTCACCTTGTTCTCGCTTCTCTCCTTGTCCCGCTGCGCGTTGCACGCGTCGCTCGCGCAGTCTGGATACACGGACGACACGAAGGCAATCCGGTCCCCGCTCGGCGCCCACACCGGTCCGCTCGCTCCGCCATTCAGCGTGGTCAGCTGCTTTCGAGCGGAGCCATCGACCGCTGCAATCCAGAGCTGGCCGCCGCTGACGAACGCAATGCGCTTTCCGTCGGGGGACCATCGGGCTTCGTTGGCCTGCGTCGTGGCATCCGGAAACGCCCGTTCCGCTCCGCCCGCGGCAGACACGAGGTACGTCATGGTCGTGCGCTTGTTCGCGGTGACATCGGTGGTGCGTTGGGCGAACAGCACCCATCGGCCATCCGGGGAGATCTGCGGATCCGAAATGTTCCTGACGGCGGAGAAGTCGTCGAAGGTCATCGGCCGCTTCCCCTGTGCCGAGAGAGGCACGGAGAACAACAGCGTCAACGCGAAGCCGCGCATCGCGGCAAACAGTGGCGAACGGCGCATCGGGTTTCCGGAGAAGTGGAAGAAAGGCACGTAGAAAATCCTAGGGGTCACGCTTGCGGCGTCAATAGAGCACAATCACTGCTGGCGTACCCCACAGACGCCTCGCTAATGTAGCCAACCCCGCAACGGACCTTCATGACCGCCGAACGCCAGCGCCTGGATGACGATACTCGCCGCCTGCAGAACTGGAAGCGCTGGGGTCCCTATCTCGCCGATCGTCAGTGGGGCACGGTCCGCGAAGACTACTCTTCTGATGGCGAGGTCTGGTCCTACTTCCCGCATGACGATGCGCGAAGTCGCGCGTATCGCTGGGGTGAGGATGGACTCCTCGGCATCACCGACCGCGAGTGCCGCCTCTGCTTCGGCCTCGCCTTGTGGAACGGTCGCGATCCGATTCTCAAGGAGCGGCTGTTCGGATTGAACGGCAAGGAGGGAAATCACGGCGAGGACGTGAAGGAGTGCTATTACTATCTCGACTCCACACCCACGCATTCGTACATGAAGGCGTTGTACAAGTATCCGCAGCAGGCATTCCCCTACAGCGATCTCGTCCAGCAGAACCAGCGACGCAGTCGACGCGAGCGGGAGTACGAGCTGGCCGACACCGGCATCTTCGATGACGAGCGGTACTTCGACATCTTTGTGGAGTACGCGAAGGGGGATCCCGATGACATCCTGATCCGTATCACCGTGGCCAATCGTGGCGACGCGGTCGCTCCCCTGCACCTCCTGCCGACCCTCTGGTTTCGCAACACCTGGTCCTGGGGCCGGACCGGCGATGGCTACCCATCGCGTCCCACCCTCTCAGCGCCACATCCATCGATGGTGCTCGCCGAGCACGAGACGCTCGGAAGGTTCCGGTTTGAGATCGACAACACCGACCTGCGCGCGAACTGGCCGTTGCTCTTTACAGAGAATGATTCAAACTCCGAGCTCCTGTGGAACGCGCCCAACGCGTCGCCCTACGTGAAGGATGCGTTTCACGAGTACGTCGTGAATGGTCGTGCCGACGCGGTGAATCCGGACGAGACCGGCACCAAGGTGGCGCCACACATGCTGTTGAATGTGCCCGCTCACAGCGAGACGCAGTTGCGCTTGCGCCTGCGACGGGACACCGGGGAGCTCGACGCTCCCTTTGATCCCCCGTTCGAGCAGATCTTTGCGACTCGCAGGGCGGAAGCCGACGAGTTCTTCAGGAGCCGAACGCCGGCCGCCACCACAGAGCGGGAGCGCGTCGTCCTGCGACAGGGGTACGCAGGACTCCTCTGGAGCAAGCAGTTCTACCACTACGTCGTCAGCCAGTGGATGGAAGGCGATCCCGCACAGCCACTGCCGCCCGCCGACCGCCTCGTGGGCCGCAATCAGGGATGGTCGCACCTCTTCAACCGCGACATCATCTCCATGCCGGACAAGTGGGAATACCCGTGGTATGCGGCGTGGGACCTCGCGTTTCACACGGTCGCTTTTGCGCGGCTCGATCCTGATTTCGCCAAGAGCCAGCTCGTTTTGTTTTTGCGCGAATGGTATCTGCATCCGAATGGCCAAATGCCCGCGTACGAATTTGAATTTGGCGATGTGAATCCGCCCGTTCACGCCTGGGCGGCGTGGCGCGTTTATAAAATTACCGGCGGCAAAGGTGAACGGGACCAACAATTTCTCGCCAGTGTTTTTCAAAAATTGCTGCTGAATTTCACTTGGTGGGTGAACCGCAAAGATGCCGAGGGCAATAATCTTTTCTCCGGAGGTTTTCTGGGACTAGACAACATCGGTGTGTTTGATCGTTCAAAACCGTTGCCGACCGGCGGCGCGTTGAAG
>JBKJRV010000257.1:0-6151 GCA_046593115.1 Gemmatimonadaceae bacterium | reverse complement strand
GATCATCTTAACCGAGTGGGCGAGTGGGGCGCTGTCGGCCGTGTCGAGCACCATCGCCGCCTGGGCGGGGGTCATGCTCGTCTCCTCTGCGATCGTCATGGCTCGGTCCTCAGCGGCAAGCCGCTCCGAGACCACGCGTTGTTCGAGATCCGAATACACGCCGAGCTCCAGAGCATGCCCGCTCAAGCGTCGCAGCGCATTGTCCTGCCGAACCGTCAGCCGAAACTCGGATCGTGATGTAAAAAGACGGTACGGTTCATCGACCCCCCGGGTCACCAGGTCATCGACCAGAACACCGATGTAGGACGTCTCGCGGCCGAGGATCAACGGAGGCCGCTGCAGGACCGCCAGCGCGGCATTGAACCCCGCCACGACTCCCTGTCCCGCTGCCTCCTCGTACCCCGTCGTGCCGTTGATCTGGCCGGCGAAGTAGAGTCCATGGAGGACGCGCACCTGCATGGTGTCATCAAGCTGCGTCGGTGGGTAATAGTCGTACTCGATGGCGTAACCGGCACGAGTCATCCTGGCATGCTCGAGCCCCGGGATGGCGTGGAGCATCTGGATCTGCACCGGTGCCGGCAGCGATGTCGACAGGCCGTTCACATAGAGCTCGGCCGTGTCATGACCTTCCGGCTCGAGAAAGATCTGATGACGCTCCGCATCCGGAAATCGAAGAATCTTGTCTTCCACCGAAGGACAATATCGAGGCCCGCGTGCGGAAATCGCTCCGCCGTACATCGCTGAGGTACCGATGTTATCGGCGACAATGCGCTTCGCCTCCGCCCCGGCGAAGGTGATCCAGCAAGGCATTTGCTCCGGATGACGCGATACGCCCTGGTGAATGCGCGGTGTGGGCCAGAAATGCGACCATGAGTAATCGAACTGGTCTATCTCGCTCTCCTGGCGCGCCAGGCGGGAAAAATCCACCGATCGTCCGTCTATGCGCGGGGGCGTTCCCGTCTTGAAACGCTCCACCGACAAACCCGCCGATTCAAGCTGTTCGGCGAGGTGGGTCGATGAGCCCTCTCCCGCCCGGCCTCCGGCGATGGCGGTATCGGTCCCGATGTGAATCCGGCCGCGCAGGAAAGTGCCGGTGGTAATAACGACAGCGGAGCTGCCGAAAACGCGCCCCTCCAAGGTTTCTACGCCGCGGACACGGCCAGCGTCGTCGTCAATGAGGAGTCCGCGGACGGTGCCCTGGATGGTGTGAATGTTCGGCTGCTCCTCGAGCAGCGAGCGCACGGCTCGACGGTACAATCCGCGATCACACTGAGCTCGAGGGGCCCACACCGCTGGCCCCTTGCTGCGGTTGAGCATGCGGAACTGCAATGTCGCGAGATCAGTTGCACGGCCGATAATGCCGCCCAGGGCGTCCACCTCCCGAACCACCGTGCCTTTCGCGACGCCACCGATAGCCGGATTGCAGGACATCTGGCCGATCGTTTCGAGCGCGGTGGTGATCAGCGCGACTCGCGCCCCGAGACGGGCAGCAGCGACAGCCGCCTCGGTACCGGCGTGACCGGCGCCGATCACGATGACGTCGAACTCTGCTTCCATCGGGGGGATCACGCGTAGCTGAACCATGAGGACAAAGCTATACTCGCCCATTCCGCGCGGGGAGCGTACGCGGCTCCCGTTTCCCCTCACTCCTACTGTCCGCTCATGCCGCTCGAGATTGCGACAACCGCCCCGACACTGATCATCCGGCGCGAAGCGTTCGAACGCGCGGGGCTGACGCGCGCACAAATCGATGATCGTCTGAATCTCACCTCTGACGAATTCCGGGTGGAAGGATCATTGATCGCGGTGGGCCCGCTGCACGGAGAACACAATATCGGGGCTCTCGTCGAAGAGCTCGAATCGCTCGGCCTGACCTACTTCGATGAGATGTTCGAGCTCACGGGAAACTGGCCCGGCTGGTTGCGACTCATTGCCCTCCCGTCGCGTCATGATGGCAGCGTGGAGAGCTGAGCGGCGGTGAGATCGCCCACGCGAAAAAAAATCACTTCCGAACTAGAGACGCTCCTCGACGCGCGCCCACGCCTCGACAAAGGCCACCCCGTCATCGATGCGCTCGATGACGACTTCCATTCCGTGAATCAGCACGGTGTCATCAATCGACGAGGCCGCAATCGTGACCTTCACCTCATCGAGCTCATAGGTGATCTGGGCAGACTCGGTGGCGGTGGCCCCCCGGGTCACGGTGGCGACATGACCCTGGAGAATCTCGTGATCTACCGGAGAACCTCCACGAACGGCCCACTTCGCTATGAGCAACACGCTCCCGAGTACCCCTAACCCTCCGGCCACGGCAGCCAGAATGAGACGCGCGGCCGGACCCAGCACCGTGTGTCTGGTAAGGAGGTAACCCAGGACACCGAACAGCATGGCGAATGCAGCCAGCACGGGGCGCGTGAGCCTTACGCGAGGCAGTGAGGTGCTCGCGGTCGTGACGAGTGGTGCTCCCCGACGCTCGACGCCCGTCAGCATCGAAACCACGGCGAGCACCAGGCCTGCCAGGAAGCACCCGAGGAAGAGGGGAATCATTGTGGGCTGGTCGGCATGCGCATTCGGTCTCTATTTCTCGAGATACCGCCGGAACCAGGCGATGGTCAATGGCCAGGCCTGCTGCGAGGCAGCAGTATTTGCGACACCATTCTCGCCCTCCTGCTGACGCAAAAACCCATGTCCTGCCCCCTCAAAAATCCGCGGCACAAAGGTCCTGCCCCGCATTTTCAGAACCGAATCGGCGCGCGGGATTGTGGCATTCACGCGGTTGTCGTTGCCTCCATACAGGCCAAGCACCGGTGCCTGAACGGAATCGAGGCGGGCGACTTCGGGCGATCCGCCGTAGTACACCACGGCCGCGCCGAGTGACGGCTGATGCGCAGCATGAGCAAACGACGTCGAGCCGCCCCAGCAGAATCCGACGATCCCATAGTGCGGTTTCGCGGAGGGAAGCGCCATCCCATAACGTCCAATCACACTGAGTTGCCGCTGGACTGTCGCGGGGTCGAGCGTCCGGATCGCGGCTCGCGCCGCATCGGCGTTCGTCGTGTCGGGGGGCCCCGGAAGCTTGCCGGTCAGCAAGTCGGGTGCGATCGCGATGAAGCCATCCGCGGCTAACTGATCCGCGACACCCCGAACCCATGTGCTCAAACCGAAAATCTCATGCACGACAAGAACTACCGGTGCCTTGTCGCGGCGCTGCGGAAAGACGACCCACGCGCGGATGCTGTCGCCTGGTCCAGTGGGAATCATCACCCACTCGGCATGGCGCGGGGAGGTTGCAAGGCGTGCGGCAACGGTGGTCGCCGATGCGGCAACCGCTTGTCCGATACCGGCAGCACTCGCACCAGCCGGACCCGACGTCATGACGGGGCCAGGAGCGGGATGATCGGCGTGCACATCGGGAGCGCGATGGACACAACCAGCCAGTGCGATCGCTGGAATCGCGATACGCAGAAATGACGACGGATACATCATCAGAATTATCCCTCCAGGGCTTTGAAGAATAGCGCAGGTTGGTCCCGGCTGACCCCCTGCTCTACATATCCAGCGCAGAACTCGGCGATTCGCCGCTCAGCGTAGTACTCCGGCGTCCATGGCCACCTGCCTCCGACAAAACCAACATGTCCGCCACGGGGCACGAACTCCGGGATCAAGGCCGGATTGTCGCGTACGATTTCTCGAACGGAGTCGAGCACCTCGGACGGTAGAAAAGGATCATCGGTTGCGCTGAGGAGCAACGTGGGCAGGCTGATCGTCGAGAGAAAGCGAATCGCGCTGGACCGGGAATAATAATCCGCGGCATCCGCGAAACCGTGCAGGGGTGCTGTCACCATATCATCGAACTCATAAAGTGATTTTGCCGCTTCGAAGCGACTTAGCACGGGGTGCGTCGGAAATTGCCGGGCTTTCGCCCGAGCCTTGCGCTTCAGCGATCGCAGGAAGGTCTGCTCGTAGATTTTCGAGAAGCCGGTGCCAATGCGTCTCGATGATCGTGCAAGATCGAAAGGGACCGACACGGCCACGGCGGCGCGGAGGCGAGGTGGAAGGTTGCTTCCTCTTTCCCCCAGCCACTTCAGCAGCACATTGCCGCCAAGGGAAAACCCCGCGAGGACAAAGTCGACGTCGGGAAATTCCCGCGTGAGTGTGTCCAACACATAGTCAAGATCGCCGGTTTCCCCCGAGTGATAGAACCGAGGCATCCGGTTGGCTTGCCTGCCGCAGGAGCGGAAGAGCAGAACGTCCATGCCCCATCCGCGCTGGCGCATTTCATCAAAGAGCGCGCCGATATAATGCGAACGGCCGGACCCCTCGAGGCCGTGCAGCACGAGCACGCGCGGCGAACCGGGAAGCGCTGGCAGTCGCAGAAGGTCGACAAAATCGCCGTCGGGTGTCTCGAGTCGTCGGGTTTCTATCGACCCCTGACCCGGTCGCCGGGCGAGGCGCCCCCACAACGTCATAAGATGCCCACCGGGCAGCCACCGGGCAGGGGTATACGTGATGCGGTTCACTCCGCCGGATAGATTGGGCGACGTTGGGGCACGTTGATCATTCAGAATTCATAATATCGCCAGCGCATCGTGGAAGTTCAGATCTTCGGCGTGAAGAAGTCCGCCGACACGCGAAAGGCGCTCCGGTTTTTCGCGGAGCGGCGGGTGAAGACGCACTTTGTGGATCTTCAGGAGCGGGCGGCATCATTGGGTGAGCTGCGGCGCTTCGCTCAGAAGTTCGGCATTGGCGCGCTGATCGATATGACAAGTCATCGCTATGCCGAGCTGGGCTTGCGCTCCTCGCGATTCGCGGATGATCGGTGGCTGACGATGCTTGCGGACGAACCACTCCTGTTGCGTACACCACTTACCCGAAGCGGAAACCGGTTCACGATCGGCCTTGCAGAGGAAGAGTGGCGATCCTGGCTTGAAACTGGCGCCTAAGGGAAGGCAATTGGGTAGAGAACGGCCACGGCGGCAACGATCACAAGGATGGCGATGGCATCCAGCAGCAAGCCAGCTTTCAGCATGTCGCGAACGGAAAGTTGTCCTGAGCCGAAGACGATGGCGTTAGGCGGTGTGGCCACGGGAAGCGCGAATCCCGTGGACGCCGCCAGCGATGCCACCAGCATCATCGCCAGCGGTGGCTGATCGACGGCGACGGCGAGTGCTGCCGCGAGCGGCATGGCCATGGTGGCGACAGCGGTGTTCGAGGCCAGTTCGCTGAGGCCACAGACAACGATGGCGAGGCCGATGTACAGGACGACGGTCGGGTAATCCTTCAGTCCGGTCAGTGAGCCGGCAATCCACGCCGTGACTCCGGTGCTTTCCATGGCTGCGGCGAGCGATAGTCCGCCCCCAAACAAGAGGAGCACATCCCAGGGAATCCGCTTCGCCTCGTCCCACTGCAGCAACGGTCTTCGGCCACCGCTACGGTCACGCCCCGTCAACGCGAACAGCAACACCACACTGACCATGCCAATTGACGCGTCGGTGATGCCAGGTGCCAGATCGGCCAGGCCAGGAATCACAATCCCACCGAGATCCTTCCGCTCGCGAAAAATCCACGCCGCGGCGGTCAGAGCAAAAAGAATGAGGGTGTGCTGCTCGCCACCACGAATCGGCCCGAGCTCCGCCCGATGGCGTCCAAGAGCGTCCGCGGCGGTTCCGGAGAGACTCGCCCTGTTGGGAAACAGGACGAAGACCAGAAGGGCCCAGGTGAGCGGCAACATCACCAGAACGATTGGGACGCCAACCATCATGTAACTAACGAAGTCGATTTGCCGTCCTGTCAGTTGTTGAGCGGCGGCAGCGAGGATGAGGTTTGGTGGTGTTCCAATGAGAGTACCGAGGCCGCCGATAGAAGCAGCGTACGCAATACCGAGCATGAGGGCGATCCGCATCCGGCGTGCATCCGCGGTGTCACCAAAAAGTGCTCCAACCGCGAGCGCGATCGGATACATCATTGCGGCGGTCGCGGTGTTTGAAATCCACATCGAAATAAACCCTGTCGCCATGATCATTCCGAGCACGATGCGATTTCCGGTCAGACCGATAAGCGCGATCATGCGATACGCGATGCGCTCGTGCGCGCGCCAGCTTTCCAGCGCAGCAGCGAGAAGAAAGCCCGCAAGGAAGAGGAAGACGATCTC
>JBKJRV010000121.1:0-3185 GCA_046593115.1 Gemmatimonadaceae bacterium | reverse complement strand
CCCGCGCGGAGAAAATAGGCGCGGCGGAAACCATATTCGACACCGATGGCTGACTGGAGATCGGAGTCGATAGCCTTGTTGAAGTCGATCTCCGCGGCCAGCGAATGGTTCGCGCTCGTCCCCAGGAGTGATTCCGCGCTCCCGATGACGCTGGACAGCAAGCCGAACTTGAACGCGGTCGGCATAAGCGCGTCCTGCGTATCGTAGTTAATCGGCAGATCTCGACCGGTGGCCTGCCCATTGTCACGCGACGCGGTAATGGCTTCTCCAACGGCCGGGCCACTGAATTGACCACTCGAGCCCACATTACTGAGAGCGGCGCCAACTGTCAGTCCGTACAGCCCGGTTCGAAATCGCGTGGAGACGTCGATACCGACGAATCCGTTTTTCGCAAACTCGATGCCTTCCGTGGCATAGCGCGCCCCAATGCCTGCCGAGAGCCGGTCGGTCACGTTTCTGGAATAGTGCCCGCTCAGCGCCGTGCCATGCCAGGCAAACGTGCCCGGAAACGCAGGATCATCGCCATCCGGTGCACGCTCCGTGGTACGCTCGATCTTGCCACTTGAGTATTGCACGAAACCGAACCCGAAGGCGCCCTGGCCCACGGCGACGGTTACGGCCGCGGCCGTGTTGGTGATCCCGGAATTTCCGAACAGTTGCATGCGCGAAACGAGCGCGCTAACTCCCTCGTTGCCGCTAATGCCCGCCGGGTTCCAGAAGAGCGCACTCGGTCCCTCCGATAGACCGATCGCCGCCCCAGCCATTCCCTGCTGGCGCGCGCCGACCCCAATATGCAGGAAGTTGGCGCCGCGCGTTCCGACCCGGCTCGAACCTTCGTTCGCGTCCGGGATGATCGTTGTGCCCTGCGCCTGCGCTGCGCCTGGTGCGGCAAGCAGGGCCGAGACAGCGAGGAGCCGTCTGAGTAGAGAAGTCATATGCCCTCTTATTGGATGATGACGAACTTGCCGAGTTTCTGACTCATTGTGCCTGCCGTCGTCGTGCTCACCACGAAGACGTAGAAGCCGGGACCGATGTCAAGATTTTCCCGCGTGCGCATATTCCATTTCAGGTCGCCGGTGGCCTGACACTCAGCCGTCGACGTCGTGGCTCGGCAGTTCTGCTCCAGATCGGATTCGCGCCAGTTGATCTGCTGGACGAATTGCCCCGACGCCGTATAGATCCGGATGGTCCCGGTGGGCGGCAGATGCGTAAAGAGCAGCTGCTTGCTGTTACGGGTTTGTTCGTACTGGGAGAACATCACATAGGGGTTCGGTACCACGCGCACCAGCTTCAGATCACGAGCCGCGTTCACGACGCGCTGACCGGTCTGCTCCGGATCGATCTGGAAATTGAACGCGACCAGTCCCCGGATAGGCGCATAGTAGACCACATCGAGCTTTTCGTTCGGCGCGATGGAGGTGTATCCCGATCCACCAATTCCCTCGACAGGATTACAGGTCTGGGGTGACTGGCACGCCACGACCGCTGGGCCCCAGGTCACCCGGGTCGTGGTCGTCTTCACGGGTACGACGACTGTGTCGACCAGCCCCGCGTTATTCTGTATCTCGACGGTGTTCTGCACGACGACCTTCCGTGTCCCGACCAGAATCGTGCTGTCGGTGGTGAAGGTCTCAATGAAATACAGCCGGTCGCCCGGCACCCATGCATCGGACGGGAAATTGATTAGAACGGTATCGGTTCCGGTTCCGAAGATGCCTGAAATGGGATGTTCGCGCTTCAGCACGGCGATCGATACGGTACTGCCAGTAGTTCTATTCACCACCGTAAACGGCAGTTTGAGTGTGGCGAGTGAATCGGCGGTGAGATTGGTGACCCCGAGCGCCTTGTTCACCACGCTGACTGCAGCGCTGTCCGTGACCGTTGTCGAAGCCGTCTTGCGAGCCGCCAGTGAAGCGGTCACGACCGGTTGAAGCGCCGTCGGATCTGCGCGGTTCAGACGAAAAGGCGATTGCGGTCCGAATTCCTTGTCGATGAACGTGAACTGGTAATGTGAGAACGCAACAGAATCCCGAACCCTGGCGATGGCTGGGTCCGTGAGCCAGGTGACGTTTGGATATGCTTCGGACTGCAGTACCCCCAGCCCCGGCAATGACCATGATATGCCGCGGAACTTCGCCTGTTGCGACACGTCGACACCAAACTGCAGCCCTGGAAAATCCGCGCGCGAAAGCGCACCGGCGGGAGTGATGTCCGCCGTCGGGAGACTGTCGGTGACGTACACAGGACGGCCACCCGCGATCAACGCCGCCTTCGGCCCCCGGCTGTTGTACCGGACAAACGAGTACTTCGATAGGCCCGCGCCTGCGGAATCCTTGCGGACAATCGAGTCGCCCAGTACTACCAGGCTGCTTGTGGGCTCGCTGACGGTAAATACCGCGAGCTCAGTGGCAGCCCGTCGCGCTGTGGTGGCGGTACGAGCGGTGTCCTGCAACGCATACAACCGTAACGTCGTCGAGGCGATGCCCGCGACGGTCGTGTCATTGTCAAAAATCTGTACTTCCGCGCTGTCCGCGATAATGATGCTGCCCACCACCGGAACAGTCCCCTTGAGCGGCTTCAACAGGCGCGAGGACACCGAGAACTGGTCGATGGTGTCCGATTCCGTGGTGGTCAACCTCACCGCCGTCGCCGAGCCGCCACCCGGTGCACTGGCCGGAACGTAGACATTCGCGACATTGGTGTTGGCGGTGTTCGTCGAGATGCTATTCACGACGCGCGGACGAACCGTATAGGTGGTCACACCGAGGGTGCGCGCCGTACCGGTCCCGACGGTGTCCACCAGGGTGAAGGTGGCCGGAAAGCTCGCCCCCACCACGACGTACGTGTACGTCAGTCCCGCGGTCACGCCGCCGTCGTTGTAGAAGGCCGGGAACCGGCCTCGAGCATCGCGCCCCAGCTTGGCGTACGCCTGGAATGCGAAGGCATTGGCCGCGCCTGACACGTCGCGTGAGGGGGCCGGGATACACGCTGCACCGGCCGACGCTGTGAACGTCTGCCCGCCATCACAGGATTTGAAGACAAACAACGAGTCGACGACGCCGAGCGCGGTGCGCTGCACCTCGATGCAGTTCGCCCCGAGTGGCTGGCCTCTGCGGCAGAGGCTGTTGACTGTTGTCGACTTCGGAACCGTATCGCGAGTGATGGCTGCGACCGGCAGCGCGCGG
>JBKJRV010000409.1:0-3122 GCA_046593115.1 Gemmatimonadaceae bacterium | reverse complement strand
CAACGGTGCAGGGTTGATGGTGCTCCGCGACCTGCCCCTGTTTGCCTTCGGCGTCAGTCCCAATAAGCTCTTCGACTACTGGGCGGCTCGGCTCCCGGTGATCTGCAACGTGCCCGGCGAAGTGGCACGGCTCGTTGAGGATGCCCAGGGGGGAATCGTCACGCGCGACAGCTCGGCCGCAGCACTCGCCGAGGCGGTGCAGGCGCTCGTTGCGTTGAGTCCTGCCGAGCGGCAGTCGCTGGGCGAACAGGGCAGGGCGTGGGTGGAGCGCGAGCGCGACCGTCCGCTGCTCGCGGAACGTCTCGATAAGGTGCTCCGTCCCATGCTCTCCGCTACTGCCGCACATCCTCGGCGTTAGATTGCATGGCTGTACGGGCCGCTGGTGGACGCTGCGAGTGCCGCGCCGCATAGCCCCGAGACCGTACCGGGAGTCATGAGCCAACCGAGGATGTACATGTCGTCCCCGCACATGGGCGACCTCGAACAGCAGTACGTCGCCGACGCGTTCGCATCCAACTGGATCGCGCCGCTCGGACCGCACGTGGATGCCTTCGAGAAGGAGTTTGCGGAGGCCGTGGGGGCGCCGGCGGCTCTCGCGTGCAGCTCCGGCACCGCCGCCCTGCATTTGGCGCTGATCCTGTGTGGCATCGGTCCCGGCGACGAGGTGCTCGTCAGCTCGCTCACCTTTTCGGCAAGCGTCAACCCCATCCGCTACCAGGGCGGCGACCCGGTGTTCATCGACAGCGATCGCCAGTCGTGGAATCTCGATCCCTCGCTCGTCGAAGACGCGCTGCGCGACGGTGCTCGAAGAAACCGGCTGCCGAAAGCGATCATTCCGGTGCACCTGTACGGCCAGTCGGCCGACATGCAGCCGATCATGGCCATGTGCGAGCGCCACGGCGTGACGGTGATCGAAGATGCCGCCGAAGCGCTGGGGGCGACCTACAAAGGGAAGACACCGGGCACCTTTGGTCGCGCGGGCATCTACTCGTTCAACGGCAACAAGATCATCACGACGTCGGGTGGCGGCATGCTCGTGTCGGCGGATCAGGCGCTGCTCGATCATGCGCGCAAGCTGTCCACGCAGGCGCGCGACCAGGCACCGCACTATCAGCACTCCGAGATCGGCTATAACTACCGTCTGAGCAACCTGCTCGCGGCGGTGGGTCGCGGACAGCTCAAGGTGCTCGAGGATCGTGTGCTCGCGCGGCGGCGCAACTTCGCGTATTACGAGCAGCACCTCGGTCAGCTTCCCGGAGTGCACCTCATGCCCGAGGCGCCGTGGGGGCGACACACGCGCTGGCTCTCGACGCTCACGATCGATGCGTCGGCATTCGGTGCTGATCGCGAACAGATTCGAGCAGCGCTCGAGGCGCAGAATATCGAGGCGCGTCCGGTGTGGAAGCCAATGCACCTCCAGCCCGTGTTCAGCGATTGCCGCGCGTATGGTGGCGCGGTCTCGGCCGACCTGTTCGAGAACGGACTGTGTCTCCCCTCGGGTTCCAACCTGCGCGAGGAAGATCTTGAACGCGTTGTGCAGGTTGTGCGCGATGTGCACGAACAGGCCAGCGCCGGCCGGAAGCGCGAGCGGCTCTCCGCCGCCCGCTAGATCGTCCCGTCTCTCGAATAGCCAATGCTGCACGTTTTGCAGTCTCTGTCCGATGGTTCGACGACAGTTATCGATGCACCCATTCCCGGCGCCTCCGGCGCGCAGCTTGTTGTGCGGTCGCGCGCGAGCGTGGTCTCGGCGGGGACCGAGCGCATGCTGGTGGGGTTCGGCCGCGCCAGCCTGATCGAGAAGGCGCGACAGCAGCCTGACAAGGTGCGCCAGGTGCTCGACAAGGTGCGCACCGACGGACTGGCGCCGACGCTCGAGGCGGTTCGCTCGAAGCTGGGTACGCCGATCTCGCTGGGATACTGTCAGGCCGGCATCGTGACGGAGGTTGGCTCACGCGTGCGCGGCTTCAGCGTTGGTGATCGCGTCGCGACCAACGGACCGCATTCGGAGTACGTGCGTGTACCGCACACGCTTGCCGCGCGCATTCCGGACGGCGTGTCCTTTGAAGCGGCGGCGTTCACGCCGCTCGCGGCGATCGGACTCCAGGGGCTCCGGCTCGCGGAGCCAACGCTTGGCGAGACCGTCGTGGTCTTCGGGCTGGGGCTCATTGGGCTGCTCACCGTGCAGCTTGCGCGCGCCAACGGCTGCCGCGTCATCGGCATCGATACGTCACCGGACCGCCTTGCCGTCGCAAAGAGCTGTGGCGCCGAAGTCGTTGCCGGAGGTGCCGGCGTGGATGTCGCCGAGTCCGTGCTGGCGCTTACCGGCGGGCTTGGCGCGGACGTCGTGCTGCTGACGCTGGCGAGCGATTCGGACGATCCCGTGCACGCCGCGGCGACGATGGCGCGAAAGCGGGGACGGCTCGTTCTCGTCGGCACCACCGGACTCGCGCTCCGCCGCGATGATTTCTACCGGAAGGAACTGTCACTGCAGGTGTCGTGCAGCTACGGCCCCGGACGATACGATCCGCTGCACGAGGAGCAGGGCGTAGACTATCCTGCTGCCTTCGTGAGATGGACCGAAGCACGGAATTTTGAGGCGGTTCTGGGACTGATGGCGTCTGGTGCGGTGAATCCGCTCCCGCTCATCACGCATCGCATTCCAATTGCCGACGCGGCAAAGGCGTACGATGTCGTTGCAGGCAAGGAGGCGAGCCTCGCCATTGTGCTCGACTACCCGGAGCGCACCAATGGAGATGGTCCTGGTCGCACGCTGGTGCTGGGTAATCGCGCGCCAGCCACGGGACGGGGAGCCGTCGCATTTGTCGGCGCGGGCAACTTCGCATCGCGCATGCTCATTCCGGCGTTTGTCGCGGCCGGCGCGACGCTGGAGGTCGTCTCGTCGAGCGGCGGCGTATCCGCGGCGACGGTGGGGCGCAAGTTCGGCTTCCGCGTGGCAACTACCGACACCGCGTCCGCAATGCAGGATGCTGCCGTAGATACGGTCGCGATCACGACGCGTCACGATTCGCACGCGACGCTGACGGTGCAGGCGATGGACGCGGGGAAGCATGTCTTCGTAGAGAAGCCACTGGCGACGACGCTGGACGACGTCGATCGCATCG
>JBKJRV010000160.1:0-5489 GCA_046593115.1 Gemmatimonadaceae bacterium | reverse complement strand
TGATCATCCGCCGTGGCGCGCCTATCCACCATGGTGTGCAGCAGTGTCCCGAACAGCTCGAGCTGATGACGAGCCTCTGCCTCCGCCGCATCAGCAGCTTCGGCGGCGCGCGTCTCGATTTCCGCGAGCATTTCGTCAATGTCGTCAGGCTCGCCCGCGAGATCGGAGACGCGGTCTTCCCACGGCTTGACCTCGGGGTCGCCGTCTTTCAGCCTGTACAGTGATTTCTTGAGCTCAATGAGGCGCCAGATGCCGAGCTCATCCCAGTGATCGTCGGGCGTGCTGCGCTCGAAGTGATAGAGCGACGCTTCATAATCGCCGCGATCATACATGATGTTGGCGAGATAGACGCGCGCTTCCGCGTGCTCGTTGTCGATCTGCAGCGCCTGCCGGAGTGATGCGATGGCCGCTTCGTCCTCACCCATGCGATGCTGTGCGTATCCCATGCACGCGAGCGCCTCGGCCATTTCCGGCGCCTGGTTCACGGCTACCTGGAAAAAGCTCTTCGCGTCTTCCATGAGTCCTTCGCGGAAGAGTGCGCGGCCAACCTGCAGCATCAGGTCGAGATCGTCCTGATAGCCGAGCTCGAGAATTTTTCGGAAGCTCTGAAGCCCGGCTTCCTTCTGACCGAACTTGATGAGCACTTCACCCAGTCCGGCGAGTGCGTCCTCGTGTTCGGCATCGAGCACCAGCGCTTCATCGAAGCTGCGGCGCGCCCATGCGAACTCCTCGCGCGCCATCCGTGCATATCCCAGTCCTACGTGCAGCTCTACCGATGTGGGATAGAGAGCGAGACCCTCGCGGAGCACTTCGAGCGCTTCATCGTACTGGCCTTCGTTATACAGTTGATGAGCGCGTTCGTCGTACTCTTCGGAGCTCAGGAATGGGTTCGGCATCGGTTCGCGGCCTCCGGACACAGGGTATTCCTATAGTACAGGGGTGACATGGGGTTGTTCAACTGCGGTTTGAAAATGCTCCGGTTTGAAGTGAATTACTCGATACGCCGCGGATTTGTGATGCATCTATGCCTGGCGCCACTAGTCTATTCAATACCGGGGCCAGCAGCGGCAAGCGACACGGCAATCTCGGCCGCCAGCGCCGCATTCTGCTCCAGGAGGGCGACGTTCACCGCCAGTGAGCGGCCCCGTGTTTCCCTCGCGATGGCGCTCAGGAGGAATGGTGTGACGGCAGCGCCCCTGACGCCTTCTTTACGCGCTGATTCGTACGATCGTTCCACGAGTGAATCGACTTCTGCAGAGTTGAGCGCCAGGTCGGCCGGCGGAGGCTGAACCACCAGCATGGCTCCCGGTCGGCGAAGCGCGACGTGGGCGCTCCACGCTGCAACGATCTCCGCCGCGGTGCTCGCGGACGCCGAGAGTGCGATCCCGGTCCCGGATGTAAAGAATCCCGGGAGCTCAGTCGTTCGATAGCCGATAACGGGGACGCCCAGGGTTTCGAGACGCTCCATCGTGGCCGAGAGATCGAGGACGGACTTGGCGCCGGCGCAGACGACGATCACCGGTGAGCGAGACAACTCGATCAGGTCGGCGGACTCGTCGAAGGCGGGCTCGCGGTGGACGCCGCCAATGCCCCCTGTGGCGAAGACGCGAATGCCGGCGAGCGAGGCGAGCACCAGGGTCGAAGCAACTGTGGTGGCGCCGTCGAGCCCTTGCGCGATGGTCCACGGGAGGTCGCGCGCGGACACTTTCGAGATTCCGTCGCGGGCCAACAGGCGTTCGAGGTCTCCGTCGCTGATGCCAACGGTTGGCTTGCCGCGGAGAACGGCGGTGACCGCGGGAACGGCGGAGCGGTGGCGCACTGCGTCGATCATCAGCTTCGCCGCGCGCCTGTTCTCGGGGATTGGGAGACCCTGAGCGAACACCGAGCTTTCGAGGGCGACGACGGCGCGCCCGCCGTCGAGGGCGGTGACGACTTCTGAGCTTAGCTTGAGCGCCGAGGGGCGGGGCACGGTTCGAAGCTACAGTACGGAATGCGAAAGCGGCAACGGGCTGGATGGCCGTTGCCGCCTCGTCTATCGCCCTGAGATGCCGACAGGAGGAACTACCCCCGAATTATGGACACGATTGCGTGGTTCCCTGAACGATTCCGGTTCCACTGGTTCGTCCCAGTCTCACCGTGCCCACGGCACGAATCACGGAACCCGCATCGAGATAGGCGATGCCGGAGTTGGCGGTTGACGGATTGCAGACCTCGAGCGTCATGCCGGCAGTCACGTTGGCATAGGCAGACGGCAGCATACGGAGATCGCCCTTCACCTTCGCTATTGTGCCGACGAGCTGAACCCCCAATGTGGCAGTTGTATCGGTGTTGGCGATGTCGAGGTGCTGAAAGTACTGCTCCGAGCCCAGGTTGATCCGCTGGTCTGCTGTTCCGTCCAACCGCACCCGATGGTTGCCGCTGGCGGTGAACAGGCCTACGACACTCGACGTCGCAGTGAAGTCACGTCGGACGGCGAGAAGGCCTGCGGTGAAGTCGAGACCGCCGGCCGCTGAATTGGCGAACGTCGCTGAACCGTTCACCGTGAGCGTGTCCAGGGCATTGTTCATCTTCAGCCCGTGGGAGGTAAGGTTGCCAGTCACCGTCACGACTTGGCCATTGAGATCCAGATAGCTGCCGGCGTTCTGAGAGATCGTCAGATTGCCGGTCATGACAGTCGGCGTGCGCGTCCCGACCATGATGGCGCTGCCTGAAGTCACCGAAACATTCTTGTAAGCCAGTCCTGCTTTCATCTGCTTGTTGGCCACTGGGCCCAGGAACTGAGTCGTGATTGGCGAGAATGTACCCACGACGCCGGACGTTCCGCTGACGCCGGTGAGGACGACGGTCGCTGGATTGATCGTCGTTGTGGCAGCCGACACGATCGCGTCGGCCTCCAATGTGCCCGTGCCGATAATGCTGCCTGTGCCATCTACCGTAAGCGTGCCGCGTACATCGACGATCGCGCTTCCAATGCTCCACTTGCTCGTAACGGGAGAAACAAAGCCATCGAATTCCGACCTGCTGCCAATGCCGTCCGAGGTGAATATCAGGTCGCCGGCCATTGAAGGCGCGATGGTGAAATCGCCCCGAACTCGCACGGACTGGAACGTTGCACCGAGCGGGTTGACCAGCTCGAGGTTCTGGAAATTCTGTACACCACCCATCCACACGGTCTGGCGGGTGCTGGTGCCGTTCAACACGACCTTGTGGGTGCCGCTCGCGATGAAGTAGCCGGCTCCGCAGCAGCCGTCCGCATCGAAAAGGCCCCCCACGCGCAGCACACCGGCGACGAAATCGCCTGCACCGCTGTCCCGGAACGTCGCGTCTACCAAAACGTCGAGCGTGTCCGCGTCCCGATGCATGTGAATTTTCCCATTGGAGCTCACGGTATCCACGACGATGTGCTGACCGTTCATGCTCAGCGCAGCTCCAGCCTGAGTGAGGATCCTACCGCCGGGAATAGTGCCGCTATTCACAAAAATGGCGGAACCGCCCGTCACATTGACCCTCTTATAGCCGACCCCGACGTTCAGCTGCTTGTTCAGCACTGGCCCTTCCAGGTCCAATGTCTGGGGAACGACTGTCCCAGGGGCGAGCAACGTGGTTCCGGTGACGTCGTTTAGCCGAAGCGATGCCACGTTGATCAGGCTCCCGGGCTGCGTGGTGAGAGCGCCGACCATCTGCACAATCCCGGTATAGGTCGGCGTGGTGTTCCGCAGAACTCTTCCGGTCGATTCCACGGTCCACGGCAAGGTGAACGACGCCGTCGCGTTATTGGCGATCCGCCATGGCACCCGCGCGGGCGTGACCGCACCCTGAAAGACAACCGTGCCGACGGTGGTGAGACCGACAATTACGCTGTCGACGACAGGATCGACAGTGAAGGAACCATTGATCGAATACAAGTCGCGAAAATCGGAATGCGTGAATACAGCGCCCTTCGGATTTCGTAGCTCCAGATTGTTGAAGTACGAAGTGCTGCCCAGACGAATGGTTTGACGCGTCGTACCAGCGAGAATCACCTTGTGATTGCCACTCGCCTGGAAATGATTGGTTCCGACCGATGTCTGCGTGAGGAAGCTCCCGCCCACGATCAAAGTGCCATTCGTGAAGCCGGTACCGCCGTCGCGGAAGAATGCGTTCCCGCGAATGACTAGGGAATCGCTCGGCTGGTTCATCACCACGTTGCGCGCGTCAAAGGTCTCCGCGACGTAGCGATAACCGTTCAGGACGAGCTCTCCGCTGTTGCTGCTAAGGAGGTTTCCGGGCAGCGAGTCCGGACCCATGGCCACTGCGCTTCCTGACGTGATACTCAGGTGGGTGTACTTGCCGTCAGCCTTCAACTGTTGGCCGCTGCCGCCATTCAGCACGAGCGTCGTCGGTGCGAATTGTGGGTTGACCTGCGTCGTCCCGGCAAGCCCCCCGAGACGAACCGTCGGCATCCCCACGGTATCGCCCGTAGTCAGCGTTCCCTGCACGTCGAGAATACCCGGGCCGAACAGCTTACCGCCGCTCAGCGTCGTCAGGTTACCTTCGAACGTCAACGTCCCGTTGAGAATGGTGATGGGCACTTTCAGCGGTGTCACGGTGCCCGCAACCGATGAGTTCGTACCCTGAAATCTGAGCTGCTGCGTCAGCGCGGAATCGATAACGAGGTTTCCAAGTATTTTCGTGTTCGTGAAGTCGGCGCCGGCCGGATTGCGAATCCGCACGTTCTGAAGGTTGTTGGTGGTCAGCATGCTAACCGTCTGCGCCGTACCGGAGCCATCGAGCAGGACCTCGTGGAGATTGTCCGCCGAGAACGACCCGGTGGTAGCGAGGTTGCCGAGCAGCCGCAACACGCCGCCACGTAAATCGAGACTCTGCGTTCCGGAGAACCGTGCGTTCCTCGCAACGGTCACCGTGTCGGCGTTCGCGAACATCTTGAGTCGGCCGGACACGCCAAGGGTGTCGGCAATGCTCAACGTGTTGCCCTGCATGTAAATCGTCCCGGCGGCAAGCACACTCATCCATCCAGTCACTTCCACCTTGCCGCTCAAGTACGCGGTTCCGCTCACAACCTCCAGATTGTTCACCTTGCCGCGAACATAGGTCGTGAAGCCGATCAACTTCACCCGGCCAGTCGTACCACCGACGATGGTCGTTCCGGCGTCCAGCGAACGGTCAATCGAGATCGCATAAGCGCCGACGTCGAGCTGCGCGCCATTCTGCAGCTCAAGCGCTCCAACCGTCGCATCCGTGATTAGCATCGGATTGAAAGTCGTTGCAGGCACGACAGCCGAGTCGGTGATCGTGGGAACGACCCCACCTGACCAATTCGCCGGATCCTGCCACTGACGATTGGCGCTGCCAATCCACGTGGTGGTGGGCATCGGAGGTGGCAACACGGTGATCACCGAATTCGCGAAAACGAGAACCTGCTCCGTGCCGCCCAGGATTCTCGCGGTAATGGTCGCGGTGCCCGCGGACACGGGGGTCACCGTCGCCAG
>JBKJRV010000231.1:0-6687 GCA_046593115.1 Gemmatimonadaceae bacterium | reverse complement strand
CTTTCCGCTGGTCCGGATGCGCACCGCAACCGGCCGACTGAACTGGCGGCACGCCGAGGTGCTCGCGGGTCAGGACGTAGTGCTCATTTCCCAGCAGAATCCCGTGAGCATGGCCAGTTTCGGCTTTCCGGGCTTTACCGCCGCCGGCAATCTCTGGCTTTGGCTACCGCAGCTCCGCGGCACCGTCGAAACAGGCGGTCCGGTGCGACTGGCGTTGCAGGGCGCGGTGCTCGCGCCTACCAGCGGTGATCCGAACACGGTGTTCGATACCGAGGCAGACAGCGCCGAGCAGTCTCGCGTGCCGTATGTCCAGGCGCGACTGCGGGCGCGATGGGGGCAGGAGAACATGCAGGGCGAGATTGGGGTTGGAGTGCATCGCGGCACCGTCATGTCTCGCGATACTCTGGGACCGACCGCGAAGCCCGTTCGGCTTCGTAGTGACGCCGTCTCGATCGATCTGCGTGTGCCGATCACGGGTTGGCTGGACGTCCGCGGCGAAGCCTATGACGGTCAGGCTCTGCGCGGCCTCGGCAGTGGTGGCATCGCGCAGGGAGTCGCGCGCAACAGGCAGGGAGCCGGCGTGCCGATCCGCGATCGCGGCGCGTGGGTACAGGTAAACACAAAGCCCTTGAGTACGGTCACCCTCGGATCAGGATGCGGGTACTCCGATCCGGAGGACGACGACCTCCCCGCGGTCAACAGCCGATCGAAGAACGGGATCTGTGAGGCGCACGTCATCTGGCAGCCGTCGCCTCTTGTCGTTGGGTTCGAGTTCCGGCGCATCAAGACGACGTACGCCAATAGCGCCCTTCCGTTGAACCCCGGACTTGGCGACTTCATCAACAACCACCTGAATCTGGCTGTCGGCTTCGTTTTCTAGGGCTGAGGTTCCGGGACTGAAGTAGATCGCGCGGCCCCACGGGGCCGCGCTGTCAGGCCGTGACCTGGGTAGTCTGAGCCGAGCTCCCGGCGGGCGGCTCCGCAGCCATGGCGATTGTGGGGGCTTCCTCAGCCATGGCGGGTGTGCGAGTCTCTTCAGCCATGGCAGCCGCGGGTGTCTCACCGGATGTGGTAGCCGCGACGGATTGGGCAGCAGGTGCCGCGAGGTTGTCTACAGGCATCGCCCTGGGCGGCGTTGGGTGCGTCAGACCTGGCTGACTTTGCGAGGGAGTAGGAGTCCGAATGCTCGAGTCTGCCGATTTCGGCAGCGTGAGTTTGAAGACGCTGCCTTCGCCAACCGTTGATTCCGCTTCCAGTCGACCATTCAGCAGCAGCGCCAGACGCTTCGAGATCGGAAGCCCAAGGCCGGTACCCTCGTGGTCGTGAGCGTGCGCGAGCTGCACGAACTCATCGAAGATCCGCGGCAGATCACCCGCCGGTATACCCTCCCCACCATCCTCCACCAGAATCTCGACACCGTTGTCTTCGCGCGGAACCGACTTGACCTTGATCGGATTGCCGCGGCCGAACTTGATCGCGTTCGAGAGCAGATTGAGAAGGATCTGCCGAACGCGGCGGGGGTCGGTGATGAGAGAGATGGGATCCCCGGTGTGTTCCAGCGTCAACTCCGATCCGCGCTCGTCTGCCAGCGGCTTGACGGTGATGAACAGGTCCTGGATCAGCGCCGGGATGGCCACCGGCTGCAGCTGGACCTCGATCTTGCCCGCCTCGATCTTTGACAGATCGAGTACATCGTTCACCAGCTCGAGCAGGTGCTTCGCGGCTTTCTGCGTTCGCTGCAGTCCATGGATTTGCCGCTCGTTCAATGGCCCGTAAATATTCTCGAGCATGAGCGTGTTGTAGCCGAGGATGGCATTGATCGGCGTTCGCAGCTCGTGACTCATGGAGGCGTAGAAGCGGCTCCGGGCACTCATCGCGCGCTCGAGCTCACCCTGCCGCTGCTGCAACTGGTTGTTGAGCGCCTGCAGCTCTTCGGCACTCTGCTTCAGCGAGACGGCCTGCGTCCGCAGGGCTTCTTCGGCGCGCTGACGCTCGGTCACGTCACGCGCGATCACCGTGTAGACGTGATGGTCGCCAAGCGTCAGGCACGACACGGACGCTTCCACCGGAAACTCAACACCATCGGCGCGCCGACCAACGAACGCCGCCGCTTCGCGTGCCGAGGCCTTCGCGTCCTCGTTCTCCGTCGCCGGAGTGCCGGATTCCTGTCGACAGATACCGTCGATGTAGGTCTGATCGACGTACTGTGGAAGGAACTGGTGCACCATCTTCCCCAGTGCATCAGACTGCGTTACAGCGAACATGCGCTCGGCCGCGAGGTTGAACAGCGTCACCGCGTGCGCGTCATCGAAGGTCAGGATGGCATCGAGCGCCGAGCCAACGATTTCGGACAGCTTCGACTCGGACTCGTAGAGCTTGGCCTGGTGCGTGAGCTCGAGTTCGCGGCGCTCGCTCTCGGCGAGCATGCGCTCCTGGCGCTTGATCTGCTGATTCTTGCCGTGCAGATCGACGAATACCGCGACCTTCGAGCGCAGGATGTCCGGCTGGAATGGCTTGGCGAGATAGTCAACGGCACCCACCGAGTAGCCCTGGAAGACGTACGCCTCTTCCTTGCTGATCGCGGTGAGGAAAATGATGGGAATGTGCTTGGAGCGCTCGCGCGCCTTGATCAGCTGTGCCGCCTCGAATCCGTTCATTCCAGGCATCTGCACATCCATCAGGATCACCGCGAAGTCACGGGCGAGGACGGCCTTCAGTGCTTCGGGCCCGGAGAGCGCCCGGATGAGATTCTGCTCGAGCGGCTCGAGAATCGCCTCGAGGGCCAGCAGATTCTCGGGTCGATCATCGACCAGGAGGATGTTCGACTGCTCGCTGGGCGTCGGCATCAGCGGCTGCCAAAGCGCGGCGTACGCGCTTCCAAAGTCGCAAGGTGATCGGAGATACCATCAAGCGAGAGCACCAGCGCCTCCGGTACGGCCCTCAGTGCCGCCGTCGGCATGGGCGCACTTTCGGCGGTCGCCGGATCCTGCACGATGGCGAGTCCGCCGCGGTCCGCAATCCGCCTGAGACCACGAGAGCCGTCCTCATTCGCGCCCGTCAGCACGACCCCGACGCTGCGAGACCCATAGACATCGGCGACTGATTCGAAGGTGACATCAATCGACGGGCGGCTATAGCGCACGGGCTCGTCCGTCGTCAGCGAGAAGTGTGCATCATCGTCCACGAGCAGATGATAATTGGCGGGCGCCAGATAGACATGCCCCGGTTCGATGAGGTCCTTGTCTTCCACCTCGGTCACCGGCAATTGACTGCAATCCTCGAGCAGATCCGCGAGCAGGTGCTCCGAGTCGCGTCCACGATGCGGGACAACGATCAGGGGCAATTCAAACGTACTCGGCAGTCCGCTGAGCAATTTCCGAAGCGCGCGAAGCGCACCCCAGGACGCACCCACGACCACCGCGTCATACCGCACTATCTCACCTTCCGGTAGATCTTGTCCCGACTGCTGAGCTGCTCGTAGTTGTCCTCGACCTTCGAGAACTTCAGGGTCTCCTTGCTGCCGAGACAAAGCAGTCCGAAGGTCACGAGACTCTCGTAGAACAATCCCTGTACCCGGTCCTGCAGCGATCGATCGAAATAGATCAGGACATTCCTGCACAGGATGACGTTGAACTCGGAAAAGGAGCGATCCGTCACAAGATTGTGCTGGGAGAACACGATGTTCTGCTTCAGACTTGGCGAGAACAGCGCTCCGTCATACTTCGAGGTGTAATACTCCGAGAAGGAGCGTTTCCCCCCGGCCTGGATGTAGTTCTCGGTGTACTCCTGCATCCGCGAGATGGGGAAAATCCCCTGCTTCGCCTTTTGCAGGACCAGCTCGTTGATGTCGGTGGCATAGATACGCGATCGCTCAAGGAGGCCCTCCTCGTGCAGCATGATCGCCATCGAGTACGCCTCCTCACCCGTGGCACAGCCCGCGTGCCAGATCCGGATGAATGGATAGGTGCGCAGCATTGGCACCACGATCTCGCGAAACGCGACGTAAAAGCTCGGATCGCGGAACATGGCCGTGACGTTGATGGAGAGGTCGTTGAGAAACTTCTCCATCATCATCGGGTCGTGCAGCACCCGCTCCGCGAGTGCGGTCACATTGGGCAGATTCTCCGCCGTAATACGCTTCCAGATTCTTCGTCGCAATGACGAATAGGCGTAGGAGCGGAAATCGAAGCCGTAGCGCCGATTAATTCCCTCCAGCAGGAGCGTAATCTCGATCTTCTCGAGATCGGTATCGTAACTGACGGGCGCTGCGGGAAGGGTCATGACGAGCGAAGAAGGGTTCAGGCTTTCACGCTACCGGTACAACCACACCCGCATGAGACTCAGCAACTGATCCGAGTCCACGGGCTTCGTGATGTAATCCGACGCGCCGGCCGCGATGCACTTCTCGCGGTCGCCCTTCATCGCCTTCGCGGTCAGCGCGATCACGGGCAGCGCGCGGAACTGCGGCATCTGCCGAATGCGCTGTGTCGTTTCATATCCGTCCATCTCCGGCATCATCACATCCATCAGCACCAGATCCACTTCCGCATCCTGATCGAGTGCCGTCAGTGCCTCTTTGCCATTCTCGGCAAAACGCACGACCATGCCGTGCTCTTCCAGCATGCTCGTCAGCGAAAAGATATTCCGAACGTCGTCGTCCACGATCAGGATCTTCTTGCCACCGAATACATTGTCGGCGTTGTGCAAATGCTCCAGCATCCGTCGCTTCTGCTCCGGAAGCTTTGCTTCGATGCGATGCAGGAACAGGGCGGTTTCGTCGAGCAAACGCTCGGGTGATTTGACGTCCTTGACGATGATCGTGTCTGCGTACTTCCTGAGCTGCGTCGTTTCCGCCTGCGACAGGTCCTTGCCGGTGTAGACGATGATCGGCAGATCCTGCATCCCGGGGTTGCTCTTGATCGTCTCCAGCAGTTGGAAGCCGCTCATCCCGCTGAGTCCCAGGTCGAGCACCATGCAGTCATACTTCTTTTCCCCAAGCTCCTTCAGCGCGTCCTGCGCGCTCTCGACCGCCGTGACTTCAATATCCTCGGCGCCCACGAGCTCGATGATGCTGCGACGCTGCGCCTCGTCATCCTCGACCACGAGCAGACGTTTGACGGACTTTTCGATGAACGTCGAAATCTTCGCGAACGCTTCATCGACAGCATCCTTGCTGACCGGCTTCTCGAGGTACGCGATGGCCCCGGCCTTGAGACCGCGCTGCTTCTTGCCGATACCCGTCACGATGTGCACCGGGATGTGCCGCGTCTGGGGGTGATGCTTCAGCCGGTCCATGACCTCCCAACCGTCCATGCCGGGCATATCGATGTCGAGCGTGATGGCATCAGGCCCATACTCGTGCGCCAGGTCGATGCCGCTCTGCCCGTCGAGCGCGATGAGGCCCTTGAACCCGTTTCCACGGGCCATGTCGAGCAGCACGCCGGCGAACGTCTCGTCATCCTCGATGATGAGGACCGTCCGATCGCCCGACTGGATCAGGGCCCGATCATCCGGAACCGTCCAGGCCTCCGATGCGCCCGTATCCCCGCGAGGCAGCTCCTCCACGGCAGTCGCCGTGGCGACATCCGACTCGCTCTTGTAACGCGGCACCGGCGTCGTCCGAATCTCACGCTCCGGAGCTGCTGGCGACCAGGATGGGTTGGATGTCGGGCGGCCACCGCGCGATGGCGCAGCATCGGACACCGCGGCCGGCACCTTCCCCGACTCCGGATCCGTGTACGTCGCGGGCAGGAAGAGCGTGAACGTGCTCCCCTTTCCTTCCCCGCTTTCGACCCGGATTTCGCCGCCGAGCAGTCGCGCAATGGCCCGGCTGATCGAAAGGCCCAGGCCGGTGCCACCGTACTTCCGGCTCGTCGTGCCGTCGGCCTGCTGGAACTCCTCGAAAATCAGTTTCTGTTTGTCCTTGGGAATGCCAATGCCCGTGTCGGTCACCGCAAATGCGATCACCGTGTCCAGCTTGTCAAGCTTCGAATTCGTGTACTTTCTGCCCTTCTCAGCTTTCCGGATCGTGAGCGTCACGGATCCCTTCGCCGTGAACTTGAAGGCGTTGGACAACAGGTTCTTGATGACCTGCTGCAGACGCTGGCCATCCGTGAAGATCGACCTCGGCGCCCCGGGATCGATCTCAATTCCGAAGTCGAGCTTCTTCTGCTCGGCCACGGGGCGGAACGTGCGATCGACGAAGGACTTGATTTCCTCCATCGGGACATCGTTTGCCGACACTTCCATCTTGCCGGCTTCGACCTTGGAAAGGTCGAGCACGTCGTTGATGAGATTGAGCAGGTCGGTGCCTGACCCGAGAATAGTCTGCGCGAACTCCACCTGCTTCTTGGTGAGGTTCCCGTCCTTGTTATCGGTGAGCAGCTTGGCAAGAATGAGCAGGCTGTTGAGCGGCGTCCTGAGCTCGTGCGACATGTTCGCCAGGAACTCGCTCTTGTACTTCGACGAAAGCGCGAGCTGCTCGGCCTTTTCCTCCAGCGCCACGCGCGCGCCTTCGACTTCGCGATTCTTCTGCTCGACCTTCTTGTTCTGTTCCTCGAGCAGGCGTGCCTTCTCTTCCAGCTCCTCGTTCACCTGCTGCAGCTCTTCCTGCTGCTCCTTGAGTAGCCCCTCGGACGCCTTGAGTGACTGGGCTTGTGCTTCCAGCTCGTAGTTCGATTTCTTCAG
>JBKJRV010000264.1:0-6794 GCA_046593115.1 Gemmatimonadaceae bacterium | reverse complement strand
CCGGGCGCTCGATCCTTCCATCACGGTGATCGCCGTCGGTGCGCGCCCGCAGGCGATTGCCGGAGTGATGGGAGGCGCCGACAGTGAAGTTGCCGCATCGACGACCGACGTCTTTCTCGAGGTGGCGAATTTCGAATCGCGCGGTATTCGCGCCACGCGCCGCCGGCTCGGCATGTCCACCGACGCGAGCTACCGCTTCGAACGCGGCGTCGACCCGATGGTCACGAGTATCGCCCTGGCTCGCGCCGTTCAGTTGATCACGACCGTCGCCGGAGGATCGGTCGATGGTTCCCCAGTAGACGTTCGCGCCGTCTCGCACGAACCGCGCACCATCCGTCTGCGGCCAAGCCGGGTGTCATCACTCCTGGGCGAACCGTTCACGGACGACGCTGTTCATGCGCTGCTGGCGAGTGTCGGCTTCGAGCTTTCCGGCACACCAATGACGTTGAACGCAAGCGACTCCATGTTTTTCGTCGTGCCGAGCTGGCGGCCTGACGTCACGATCGAAGCCGACCTGATCGAGGAAGTGGCTCGCCTGCACGGGTACAACCGCTTCTCGAGCGAGCTGCGCCCCTATCGTCTGGGCACTGTTCCTGAATCACCGCTCGCGATCACCACGTGCCGGGTTCGCGATGCGCTCGCCGGCGCAGGCCTCCTGGAAGCTCGACCGCTCCCATTCGTCGCCGGCAGCGACGACACCCACGTCCGCGTGCTCAATCCAATCGCGGAGAACGAGGCGCATCTGCGGCGCGATGTACTTGCGACCCTTGCTCGCCGCGTCGAGTACAACCTGGCACATATGCAGCGTAGCGTGCGCCTCTTCGAGATCGGCGACGTCTTCGAGCCGCGCGGCGGTGGCCTGCCCGCAGAAGAGATGCGCGTCGGCGCAATCATCATGGGTGAACGGCATCCGGTCCACTTCACCGAGCCGCGTCCGCCCGCGTTCGACGAATGGGACGCAAAGGCGCTGGCCGAGCGCATGGCGGAACTCGTGTATCCCGGGAGAAGCGTGTCGCTCGAGGTGAGCGAAGCGGACGGTGTGCTGTGGACGGTGCAGGTTGATCGCGCTGAGGTTGGCGTCGTGCGCCGTGTGCCGCTGGACGCGCCCGCCTGGGCATCGCCAGCGTACGGGGTCGAGATTCGCATCGCGACAATGGACGCAGCTCCCGTCGCGGAGCGAGGTGAATCGGCGCGCCGCGAAGGTGGATCGGCACGGCGCGCTGGTGACACGCCTGCGACCCCCATGGCCGCTGTCAAAGGCGGAGATCAGGCAATCGTCACGACATCTGCCCGGATGTACAAGGCGATTCCCACGACGCCCGCGGTGGAAATCGATCTCGCCCTCGTGGTGCCGGACAACGTGGCCGCCTCGCAGGTGGAGGCGACCGTGCGCGACAGCGCGGGGGCGCAGCTCGAGCGGCTGCAGCTGTTCGACGAGTTCCGCGGTGGAGACGTGCCCGCGGGCCATCGCAGCCTGGCGTGGCGGTTGACGTTCCGTCACCCGGAGCGCACTCTTGGCACCAAAGAGATCGACGGACGGCGCGACAAGATCCTCCGCACGCTGGACAAGACGCTTGGCATCAGACAACGCTCGGCCTGAGCTGGAGGCCTTCGGGGAGTTGAGTCAACTGGTCGGCCATTTGGCCGACGAGCTGGCCAGCTTCCGCAAGCGCGCGCTTCAGGCTGAAGGTCGTCTGCGCGAGCTCGACTCGGCGGGTGCGGCACCAAGGCTGGTCGAGCGACTCAATGAGCTGGAACGCGAGAACGCCGAGCTTATTCGCCGCATGGACGCTGCCCGCGATCGCACACGGCAAACGCTCGAGCGCTTCCGCTTCCTCCGCCAGCAGCACGCCAAGCCCGCGGATCGATGAGCACCAGCAAGACAGTAGTGAAGGTCTCGATCGTCGGCGACGAATACTCCATCCGTAGCGATGCGACGCCCGAGCATACGCGTGATGTCGCGGCCTATCTCGACAAGGCCATCCGGAAGGTGATGCAGACCGGGTCTGTGGATATGCACAAGGCGGCCATCCTGGCAGCATTGCAAATCACCGACGAGCTGTTCGAGGCGCAGGACGGAACCCGACAGTTGACCGGTGAGCTCAAGCAGCTCAGCGCCGAGGTCCGTCGCCTGCTGCCCCCCGCGAAGAGGGAAGCGTAGCAGCAAACTGTGGGCTGCGGGCTGCGGACTACGTCACCGAATTCGACCCCTCAATGCGGCCATGATTCAATTCCTCCTCGTGACGCTGTTCTTTCGGGTCATCCGGTCGTCCAGGCTTAAGTGGCGGCTCAACCGGCATCTCCCGCGGGCGTTTTTCCTTCCGCGAATGACCCACGAAGAGTTTGGCCTGCTGGCGGCGGTTGCCGAGCCTGCGAAGGTCATCGTCGAATATGGCTCCGGTGGGTCGACGGTGTTTTTTCTCCGGAAGGCGAAGACGGTCATTTCCGTGGACTCGAATCCAGAGTTCCACCGGTTCATGATGTCGATTCCGTACGTCAGCACTCGGGTCGGTAACGGCCTCAACCTCGATTTCGTCGACATCGGACCGACTGACACGTGGGGCACTCCGCTCACCACGGACCGGTCGTCGGAGTGGCCTCGCTACGTGGAACAGGTATGGACCCGAATCGATCCGAACGTCGACCGGGTGGACCTGGTACTCATTGACGGCCGCTTCAGGGTGGCGTGCTGCCTGTACTCCATCCAGAAGCTGATCGAGTACGGTTGGAGCGCTACCCTCCTGCTCATCCACGATTTCCGGGATCGGAAGGAGTATCACGTCGTCCTCCCTTTTCTGACCGAAGTTCGGTCGGCCGGTACGCTCGGGGTGTTCCGGATTCGGGACGACGTCGATCTCAGCGCGCTTCGCAGGCTCCTCGAGGAGTATGAGCAGGTGCCAAGGTGACTGCTGGAACGCGGCAAGGTGGCTGGGCGCGTTCCAGGGTGACCCTGATCCCCGTTAGAAGCGCCTTCGAGCCGTTTGCAATTTTTCGAGTCCCTCTCTAGCTTCCGAGAACGAGTTCCCGAACACCCCGTAGGTCCAAGCATTTCTATCGGTTAGCCCATCCTGGTACGCGCCCTTCGTCGGCGCCGACCGCGATGACGCTCCGCTGAGATGCCCTGCGGTGGGATCGAGGTTCTTCCCTGGTCTCCGCGACCACGTCGTCGCGTTGGAGCATAAATACATGACTGAGTTCGCGATTTTCGCCGCGCTGGGCGTGTTGTGCATCGTCGCCGCCGCGGTATCATTTTTTCTTGGACGGACTGCCGGCCGTAACGCCGAAGTCACCCGCCTCACCGCTGCCCGATCCACCGCGGAAGAGACGACGAAGCGACTGCTCACCGAAGCAGAACGCGAAGCCGAGACCCTCAGAAAAAGCGCTGTCGTCGCCGGTAAGGAAGAGGTCATTGGGCTCAGGCAGGAGTGGGAGCAGGATGTTCGGAAGCGCCGCGAGGACCTCGAGCGCGATGAGCGCCGACTCCAGGAGAAGGAGACGCAGCTCGATCGCAAGTTCGATCTCCTGGAGCAGCGGGAGAAGGAGCATGGCCGCCGCGCGAGCGAAATGGGGCGCAAGGAGAAGCTCATCACCGACCGCGCCAGCGAGCTCGAGAAGCTGGTTGGGGAGGAGCGGCGCCGGCTCGAGCAGCTTGCCGGGATGTCGGTTGCCGACGCCAAGGCCGAGCTCCTCCATCGGATGGAGGAAGAGGCGATGGCGGACGGAGCGAACCGCTTGCGGGAGATTCGCGAGACCGCGCGTCGCAACGCCGATCGCGAGGCCAAAAAGATCGTCGCGCTTGCCATTCAGCGCATCGCCGCGGACCATACGGCGGAGATCACGGTATCGTCCGTCGCGCTTCCGAACGACGAGATGAAAGGCCGCATCATCGGCCGTGAGGGTCGTAACATTCGCGCCTTCGAGCTGGCCACCGGCGTGGACGTCATCATCGATGACACGCCTGACACGGTCGTCGTCTCGTGCTTCGATCCCATCCGTCGCGAGACTGCCCGCCTGGCGCTCGAAAAGCTCGTCGCGGATGGCCGTATCCATCCGGGACGCATCGAGGAAGTGGTCAACAAGTCGCGCAAGGAAGTCGAGACGCAGATGCAGGAAGTCGGTGAGCAGGCGGCGTACGAGTCTGGCGTGCACGGGCTGCACCCGGAGCTCATCAAGCTGGTTGGCCGCATGAAATGGCGGACGAGCTATGGCCAGAACATCCTGCAGCATTCCAAGGAAGTGGCATGGCTCGCAGGCATCATGGCGGCGGAGCTCGGCCTGGACGTCGCGCTGGCACGGCGCGGCGCGCTGCTGCATGACGTCGGCAAGGTGCTGACCCACGAGCATGAGGGCACCCATGTGCAGTTGGGAGTCGAGAACGCCACGCGGTATGGTGAGAATCCGATGGTGGTGAACTGCATTGCGGCGCATCACGACGACGTTCCGCACGAGAGCGAGGTGTCGGTGCTCGTCCAGGCCGCGGATGCGATTTCCGGCTCGCGGCCTGGCGCCCGGCGCGAAGCGTTCGAGACCTACGTGAAGCGTCTGGAAGGCCTCGAAAAGATTGCGGCAAGCTATCGTGGCGTCGAAAAGGTGTTCGCGATCCAGGCAGGCCGCGAGGTGCGGGTGATCGTGACGGCCGAGGAGGTTGACGATGCCCGGATGCAGACTCTCACCGGCGAGATCGCGCGTCGCATCGAGTCGGAGCTGCAGTATCCTGGGCAGATCAAGGTGGTCGCGATCCGCGAAACGCGGGCGGTGGAGTTTGCCCGCTAGCGTCATCAACGGCACCGCCATCGCTCGGCGCATCCGCGACGAGGTTGCCGGTGAGGCCAGAGCGCTACTGTCCCGCGGTGTGAAGCCGGGCCTTGCCGTGGTACTCGTGGGTGAGGATCCCGCGAGCGCCGTCTACGTTCGCAGCAAGGGCAAGGCATGCGGCGAAGCCGGCATGCATAGCGTCACGATCCGGTTGCCGGCAGAGACGAGTGAAGAGGATCTGCTGGCACAGGTAGACGCCCTGAATGAAGACGCGGCGATCCATGGGATCCTCGTGCAGATGCCGCTGCCGAAGCATATCGATGCCGATCTCATCATCCGCCGTATTCGTCCGGACAAGGATGTGGATGGATTTCATCCCATAAATGTCGGCAAGATGCTGATTGGTGAGACCGACGGCTTTGTCCCATGCACTCCTGCGGGCGTGCAGGAGCTCCTCGCCCGCAGTGGCGTCGAGACGAAGGGGAAAGATTGCGTCGTGATTGGACGGAGCAACATCGTCGGCAAGCCGGTGGCGGCGCTGCTGATGCAGGACAGCCCGGCGGGCAACGCGACCGTGACCATCTGCCACAGCCGCACGCGCGATCTCGCCGGTCATGTCCGCCGCGCGGACATCGTCATTGCCGCCATCGGGCGCGCGAAGTTCATCACCGCCGATATGGTGAAGCCGGGCGCGGTGGTGATCGACGTGGGAATCAACCGCGTGGAAGATTCGTCCACGAAGAGGGGCTATCGCATCGTCGGGGACGTGGACTACGACGCTGTCCGGGAGGTGGCATCGCACATCACGCCGGTGCCGGGTGGCGTCGGTCCGATGACGATTGCGCTGCTCCTGCGAAATACGGTGCGCGCGGCGAGGGCAACGCTCGATGGTGGAATGTCATGAAGCCCCGTCCCGTACCACGAACCAGGCACCACGCACCGGGGGACGCACCAGGCACCACGCACCACGCACCAGGGGATGCAGCACGCAGTACGAAGCACGCACCAGGGCCCGGCGCCTCCCCTGAATCCGCGCTCCCCATCTCGGTATTAACCGCCGCGGCGAAGGACATCGTCGAAGGCTCCATCATTCCCGTCTGGGTGCGCGGCGAAATCAGCGACTTCAAGAAGCACAAGAACGGTCACTGGTACTTCTGCCTTCGCGACGACCGATCGAGTATTCGCTGTGTCGTCTGGTCGCGCGACACCGAGCGCATGCCTGCGGCACCGGATGACGGCATGCTGGTCGTTGCCCGCGGGCAGCTCACGGTGTATCCGGCGCGCGGCGAATTGCAGTTCGCCATTCGCGCGATCGAGGCCGATGGCGAGGGACTCTGGCGGAAGGCCTTCGACGCCACTCGCGCCAGGCTGCATGCCGACGGTCTCCTCGCTCCCGAGCGGAAGCGCCCGCTGCCGCGCTTCCCGCGCCGCGTGGCACTCGTCACCAGCGCGGACGGCGCCGCGCTGCACGACATCATCGCGGTGGTCCGCCGTCGCGCCCCGGCAGTGGAGATCGTGCTCATCCCGTGCAGCGTTCAGGGCGCCGGCGCACCCGAGTCCATCTGTGCCGCCATGGCGCGCCTTGCCCGATGGAACGACGCGGACTGTTGCATCATCGGCCGGGGCGGCGGGAGCCGGGAGGACCTTTGGGCCTTCAACGACGAGCGCGTCGCGCGCGCCGTCGCGGCGTGTCCCATGCCGGTGATCTCCGCCGTGGGCCATGAAGTGGACGTCACCCTCTGCGATCTCGTGGCAGACCTTCGCGCGCCGACGCCGTCGGCTGCGGCCGAGGCGGCCGTCCCGCTGGCGAGCGCCATGCGAAGCGAGGTTGCCCTGTTCGCCTCGGCGCTCTCGTCCGCCATGCACGGGCACCTGGCCGACCGGCGCGAGCGACTCACGTGGATCGCGCGCCACGCATCCGGCAGCGCAACGAAAGTCGTTGACGGACATCGCGCGCGCCTCGGCCATGCCTCGGCCTCGCTCGATGCGTTGAGCCCGCTCGCGACATTGCGCCGCGGCTATGCGATCGCGCGCGCCCC
>JBKJRV010000147.1:0-3821 GCA_046593115.1 Gemmatimonadaceae bacterium | reverse complement strand
CATCTACTCGATGTTCGCGAAGTGGGTGCAGAGCTACCGCGACCTGCCGCTGCTCATCAACCAGTGGGCGAACGTCGTGCGGTGGGAAATGCGCACCCGGCTGTTCCTGCGCACGCTCGAATTCCTCTGGCAGGAAGGGCACACCGCGCACGCGACGGCGCCGGAGGCCGAGGAGGAAGCGAAAAAGATGCTCGGTGTCTACCGCGATTTCATGGAAGGGTGGATGGCGATGCCGGTCATCACCGGCCTCAAGTCGGACTCCGAGCGCTTCGCGGGGGCGCTTCGCACGTACTCGTGCGAAGCGATGATGCAGGACAACAAGGCGCTGCAGGCGGGAACATCCCACGAGCTGGGCCAGAACTTCGCGAAGGTGTTCGATCTCAAGTTCCAGAGTGAGGCGGGCACCATCGAGTATGCGTGGAATACGAGCTGGGGCGTGTCGACGCGGCTCGTTGGTGCGCTCGTCATGACCCACGGCGATGACATCGGCCTTCAGGTGCCGCCGCTGCTCGCGCCCATTGAGCTGGTCATCGTGCCCATTTACAAGACGGATGACGATCGCGAGCGCGTGCTCGAAGCGGCTGCCCGCATCAAGCAGAGTCTCTTTGACTGGGAGCGGCGCGACGCGTACAAGCTGCGCGTGCATATCGACACGCGTGTCGGCATGAAGCCGGGCGCCAAGTACTACGACTGGGAGATGCGCGGTATCCCCATCCGCATGGAGCTCGGTCCTCGCGATCTGGACCAGAACCAGGCCGTGCTCGCGCGTCGCGATACGCGCGTCAAGAAGACGGTGTCGCTCGATGCGATCGGAGAGGAAGTCGAAGAGCTGTTGCAGTTGATGCAGCAGGACATGCTCTCGGCCGCACGCGAACGGCGGGAGAAGAACAGCATCCGCGGCGGCATCACGTACGAGCGCTTCAAGGAAGTGATGGAGGGCAATGGGGCGTTCGTCTACGCCGGCTGGTGTGGTGGTGCCGATTGCGAAGCCACCATCAAGGAGGAGACAAAGGCCACCATCCGCTGTCTCCCCGACGAGGAATTCCAGTCCGCCGAGCCGGCAACGACGTGCCTGCACTGCGGCAAACCGTCCACGGCGGAAGCGCTCTGGGCGAGAGCGTATTGACGCGCAGCATGAGTGCGTCGACGGTGACTGCAACGACATCCGGGTTCCACCGCCGCGAGGGTGTGCTGTACTGCGAGGAGCTGGCTGTCGATACGCTGGTTGCGATTGTGGGCACGCCAGCCTACGTGTACAGCGCACAATCGATTCGCGACCAGTTTCAACGCCTTGATGGAGCGTTGAGCGGGTGCCGGCATCGGCTGCACTTCAGCGTCAAGTCGAACTCGAGCCTGGCCGTGCTGGCGCTGCTGCGCTCGCTGGGCGCTGGAGTGGACATCGTATCGGGCGGCGAGCTATACCGCTGTTTGCTGGCCGGCTTCACGGGCGCCGACGTGGTGTTCAGCGGTGTGGGAAAGACCGAAGCTGAGCTGCGCGAAGCGCTCGCGGCACGGGTGAGGCTCGTCAATGTGGAGTCGGAGGGAGAGCTCGAGCTGCTCAATCGCATCGCCGGTGAGATGAAGCTGGTTGCGCCAGTGGCATTGCGGGTCAATCCGGAAGTCACGGTCGATAATCCGCACGCGTACATCCGCACGGGCGAGAAGGGAATGAAGTTCGGAGTCCCGTACGACCGTGCGATTCCAGTCGGATTGCGTGCTCTCGAGATGAAACACGTCGCGTTGCTGGGACTGGACATGCACATCGGCTCGCAGATTTCGAATCTGGAGCCATACCGGCAGTCGCTCGACAAGCTGCTCGACGTGCTGGCAGCGTTGCAGGCACAGGGTGCCGACCAGATTCGCTACGTGGATATCGGCGGCGGGCTGGCAGTGACCTACGACACGGAAGACGCCGCCGACGTCGAAGGATTCGCCACCGGTATCATGGACGCCGTTCGTCCGACAGGTCTCGAGCTCATTCTGGAGCCCGGCCGATTCATCGTCGGCAACGCCGGTGCGCTCGTCACCACGGTCCTCGACCGCAAGATCAGTGGCGGGAAGCATTACATCGTCACCGATGCGGGCATGAACGACCTCCTGCGTCCATCGCACTACCAGGCCTTTCATCGCATTGAGTCGACGGGCGATCGCCGCGCGCAGGTCGTTGCCGACGTCGTGGGTCCCATCTGCGAAAGCGGCGATTTCTTTGCGCTGGACCGCACCGTGGACGATGTCCAGGTCGGCGAGCGTCTGGCGGTGCTTTCGGCCGGCGCGTACGGTTTTGTGATGGCGTCCAACTACAACTCGCGTCCGCGCACGCCCGAGGTACTGGTGGACGGCGACCGCTACGCCGTCGTGCGCCAGCGCGAGACGTACGCGGATCTCGTGAGAAATGAGACGGTCTCTGCCGACTGGAGGATGCTCTGATGCGCATTGGTCTGCTTGCGGACAGTCACGATCGATTACCCGCCATCAGCGAATTCCTGAGGCGGTTCAGCGCCGCACAGGTAGGAATGGTCCTGCACGCCGGCGATTTCTGCTCTCCGTTCGCGTTCAAGCCGATCGTCGATGCGGGTCTGCCGCTGGCGGGTGTCTTCGGTCGCAACGACGGCGATCGGGAAGGACTGCGGGCACAGGCGGGGCGCGCCATGGGCGCGGAGCTCTACGAATCGCCCCACAGCATGGATGTCGGGGGCCAGCACATCCTGCTCGTGCACGACATCGGCGAGGTCAACAAGCGGTCGGTAGTCGCGCACCAGTTCGTGATTCACGGCTGCTCGCACCAGCTGCAGATGAAGACTCGCGGCACCAACACACTCATGATCAATCCCGGTGAAGCGTGCGGGTGGATTTATGGCACGCCCTCGGCCGCCATTCTCGATTTGAACACCAAGCAGGTTGAGTTTCTGACACTGGATGCGCCCGAGTGGCGCGCGGGCAGCGCGCCGAGCGCATGAGCCGTATCCTGATCCTGGACTACGGCTCACAGTTCACGCAGCTGATTGCGCGCCGGATTCGGGAGGCGCATGTCTACTCCGAGATTCATCCCCCGACGCGGTCGCTCGACTGGATCCGCCAATGGAATCCCACCGGGATCATCCTGAGTGGTGGTCCCGCCTCCGTCTATGAGAACGACGGGCCAAGTGCGGACCGCGCCCTGTTTGACGTGGCTCCGGTGCTGGGGATCTGCTACGGCATGCAACTCATCGCGCATCTGGAAGGGGGCTCCGTGATCGGTGCCGGCCGACGCGAATATGGCCGGGCGGATGTCGAGATCGGGGACACGGTGGGACTCTTCGCGGGGTTTGATGCACACGAGCGCCTCACCGCGTGGATGAGCCACGGCGATCACGTGGACAAGCCTCCGAAGGATTACGTCATCACGGCATCGAGCCCTTCGGTGCCGATCGCGGCCTTTCGTCATCGGTCGAAACCGATTTTCGGGGTGCAGTTTCATCCTGAAGTAGCACATACGCCGCGGGGCAGTGAGCTGCTTGCCAACTTTCTGTTCGGTGTGTGTCACGCCGACCGGAGTTGGACGGCCGGTGCGTTCATCGAGGACGAGATCGCAAGGGTTCGTGCACTCGTTGGTAAGAAGCGCGTGATCTGTGGACTCTCGGGAGGGGTGGATTCCGCGGTCGCGGCCGCGCTCGTCCACCGCGCCATTGGGGACCAGCTCCGCTGTATTTTCGTGGATACCGGTCTGCTGCGCCTGCACGAGCGCGAGCAGGTCGAGCGTACCTTCCACACGCATCTGGGCATCGATCTGGTGACGGTCGATGCGTCGCGCCGGTTCATCGATGCGCTCGCCGGTATCGAGG
>JBKJRV010000106.1:0-3060 GCA_046593115.1 Gemmatimonadaceae bacterium | reverse complement strand
ACGACCCAGCAGCTCCTCGGCCCGCTGCCGCGCCTTCGTCGCCGATGTTCCCCCGATGCGCAGCGGCATCATCACGTTCTCGGCGCTCGAGAATGTGATGATGCCGCTGCGCATCGGTGGAACATCGGAGACGAAGGCGCGGCAGCGGGCCGAGGAGCTGTTGGGTCGTCTGGGACTGAAGGGGCGGATGCACCATCGCCCTTCGCAGATGTCGGGCGGGGAGCAGCAGCGGACGGCGGTCGCGCGGGCACTTGCCGTGGATCCGGCGGTGCTGCTCGCCGATGAGCCCTCGGGCAATCTGGACCATGCGAACGCGGAGCTGTTGCACGATCTGTTCGCGGAACTGGCGCGCGATCTGGAGCTGGCGATGGTGGTCGTGACCCACAACCGGTCGCTGGCTGCGCGCGCGGACCGTGTATTGCTGCTTGAGGATGGGCGGCTGGTGGACACCAATGTACGGGAGGCAGTGCCCTGATGGTTTGCGACGGTTGCAAGGAGCGGGACGCGGTCGTGCATCTCACGCAGATCGTGGAGAGTGCGGTGACGCAGCTCCATCTCTGCGAGAAGTGCGCGGCGGAACGCGGGGTCGAGACGACAGTCGCGACCCCAAAGCATCCGCTAGGTGACTTCCTGCAAGCCGTGCAGCAGCAGATGACATCGGTGAAGAGCAACGCGGGGCAGTGCACCTTCTGCTCCTCGACGCTGAAGGATTTCCGTGCCTCGGGTCGGCTGGGTTGCGCGTATTGCTACAAGGCCTTCGAGTCGAGTCTGCGGGAGCTGCTTCGTCGTGTGCACGGCAACTCGCGTCATGCCGGTCGCCGCTACGACGCGCCACAGGCACAAGTGGCGGAAGAGGTCACCATCATCGGCGAGCTGCGCGATCGGCTCCGTCGGGCGGTGGAGAGCGAGCAGTTCGAGCTCGCGGCCGACCTGCGCGACCGAATCAAGGTGCTGGAATGACACTCGACCTGTCGTTACTGCCAGATGGCGGCGCGGGCTGGCTCGATGCGTCCGGCGACAACGCCGATATCGTGTTGTCCACGCGCATTCGGCTCGCGAGAAACGTGGAGGGATTCGCGTTTACGACGCGGGCTCGTGACGGCGAACGTCTGCGTGTCCTTTCGCAGGTTCGCGACGCCGTGAGGGACGTTCCAGCGCTGGCGTCGAGTGTGATGGTTCGGGTGGACGAGCTCCCGGCGAGCGACCGCCAGCTACTGCATGAGCGGCATCTGGTGAGCAAGGAGCTCGCCGGGCTCGACAGCGCGAATCCGGTTCGGAGCGGGGCTGCGGTATTCCTCGCGGACGGCCTCGGCGTCATGGTCAATGAGGAGGACCATCTTCGCCTGCAGGCATTGCGTTCCGGTTTCGAGCTGGATGGAGCCTGGAGCGCCATCTCGCGGCTCGAGAAGGATCTGGGGGACCGGGTGCCGTTCGCGTATCACCACGAGTTTGGTTTTCTCACGGCCTGTCCCACCAACACGGGAACCGGGATGCGCGCGTCCGTGTTAATCCACTTGCCGGGGCTGGTGCTGACGAAGGAGATCGGGAAGGCGCTCGCCGGGCTGCAGGTGGTTGGCGTGACGTATCGGGGGCTCTACGGCGAAGGGAGTGAGGTCGTCGGCAACTTTTTCCAGATCTCCAACCAGACGACGCTTGGCCGGTCCGAAGAGGAGTTGCTCGAGCATCTGTCCGGCGTGGTCAAGCGCCTGATTCAGAAGGAGCATGAGGCACGACAGCACTTGCTTCGTACGGCAGGGTATATTATTGAAGACAAGCTCTGGCGCGCCTATGGGACGTTGCGATACGCTCGAAGCCTCACATTCGACGAGGCGATGAACTACCTCAGTGGCGTCCGGTTAGCGGTGGGGCTGAAACTGATCTCCGGGCTCAGTGTATATACCCTCAACAAGCTCCTGATTTTTTCCCAGGCGGCCCATCTGTCGTATGCCGACGGACGGTCGCTGTCGGACAGCGAGGCCAATCTGGCGCGAGCGCGCTATGTCCGCACCGCGCTGGCCGAAGAGCGGGACGCCGGCGCCTAATTCGGGAATTCAGCTGAGGGTAATGATGAACGGCTACAACTTCACCGAGCGTGTGCGAAAGGTGCTGGCCATGGCGCGAGAGGAAGCCGCGCGGCTCCACCATGAGTACGTCGGTACGGAGCACATCCTGCTCGGTCTCATCAAGGAGGGTGAGGGCGTTGCGGCCACTGTGCTGCAGAATTTGAGCGTCGACCTCGAGGATATTCAGCAGAAGATCGAGGAGACGGTCAAGAAGGGAAAGGCCGCGCAGACTACCGGCCCCGACCTGCCCTATACCTCACGCGCGAAGAAGGTCCTGGAGCTCGCCATGAGCGAGGCGCGCGAGCTGAACCACAGCTACGTGGGCACCGAGCACCTTTTGCTCGGACTTCTGCGCGAAGAGAAGGGCATTGCCGCGCAGGTGCTCACGGATTCCAATGTCAATCTCGACGCCGCGCGCACGGAGACGCTGCGCATCCTTGGCACCGAGATGCCGGCTGGTGGAAACGCACCGCAGCCAGGCGCGGGCGCGCCGCAGCAGGCCGCCCCCAAAGGCGAGAAGAAATCCAAGACACCAGCGCTCGATCACTTCTGCCGTGATTTGACGCAGCTTGCGGCGGAGGGTCAGCTCGATCCAACGATTGGGCGATTCAAGGAAATCGAACGGGTGATGGAAGTCCTCACCCGACGCAAGAAGAACAATCCTGTGCTCATTGGTGAGCCCGGTGTGGGCAAGACGGCCATTGTCGAAGGTCTCGCGCAGCTCATCGCCAACTCGGAGTGCCCTGATTCGTTGCGCGACAACCGGGTGCTCGCGCTCGACATGGCCGCGGTGATTGCCGGCACGAAGTACCGTGGTCAGTTCGAGGAACGCCTTAAGGCGGTCATGAATGAGATCGCGCAGAACAAGAACATCATCCTGTTCATCGATGAGCTCCACACTCTCGTCGGCGCAGGTGCGGCCGAGGGCGCAATCGACGCGAGCAACATGCTGAAGCCGGCGCTCGCGCGCGGTGAACTGCAGTGCGTTGGCGCATCC
>JBKJRV010000080.1:0-5562 GCA_046593115.1 Gemmatimonadaceae bacterium | reverse complement strand
GCCGGCGCTGCCGGGACCCCATCAATACACTGCGCCGGCTGTGGTTCTCGCGCAGCTGTGACGGAAGCCCCCGTCGAGCAGTGCGAACGCGAAGCTGCCGGCAACCGCGGATGGTGTCGTCCGGTCGATGATGCTGGCGTCGCCGACCTGGCCGCGCTCGTTCTCGCCCCAGCAGTAAACCGGGCAATGTCTGCGAGATCTATGTCATCCATCCGCGACGGTGCCGCCGCCGAACCAACCGCCAGTGCACCCTCGGTCGCGTCTACCCGCAGTCCGTCGACGACGAGCAGTGGATTTGGATCACCGATCACGGAGTTGAGCCCGCGGATTCGCACGCGCGGTCCGCCGCCCGCCACACCGCTCGTGTTCCGCACCACGAGATGCGGCACTCGGGCTGCGAGAAACTCCGATACCGTTCTTGCGCCGGACGAGCCGATGTCGGCAGCGTCGAACACCCACGTTCCCGTGCGATCGGGAAGCATGCCCTGAGCCTGCGCATGGAATGGCATGGAGACAACAAGCAGCCAGGCGAAGGCGATCAAACGCCCGTCAGGCGGCAACCTTCGACCTCCTGATGAGTTGATGACCTGTGCGACTGCTTTGCCTGCACGCCAACACCATCAGGGCGTTGGCCAGCCAGATGGCTACGCCGGAAGGCTGGTATTGGCGAGAACGTTGGGTCTACGGCCCGGATTTCGTCCAGAGCGCGATGACGCCGCAGCTGGAGTCGTTTCCGAGGTACTCCGCGGGCGTCTCCGAGGGTCCCAAATACATTTCCACGCCTTCGACGTCGCGTAGCGGGGTATTCGGGCCGAACGTGGAGGACAGCCGCCCGTCAACGAAGATCTGTGGCATACACCCCGCCGCCGAGCGGGCCATTCGGACCGAGCAGTTGAATCCTGCACAATCAATGCGCACGCCTTTCGCTCCCTGCAGAAGCTCTACGAGCGACCGCGCGTTGCGCTTCTCGATTTCCACGCGGCTGACAAAATAACCGCGTCCCTGGGCACGCCGGCGGTCAAAGTCTTCGAAGCGGGTTCCCCGGCGAATGCTGGTATCCTCGACCGTCACCGTCGCGAGCCGATTCTCCGAGCGGGTCGCGAGAAAGGTGACGGGCATTGTATCGCCCTCCGGAACGGTGAGGCGGGCCAGCACCCGGCGGTAGCCCAGAGCTCGAAGCTGGATGACTTGAAGTCCCGATGCTACCGAGGTCAGCTCGAAGTGTCCCGCTTCATTGCTGATCGCGAACCCGGTCCGCCCCACCAGCGAAACTTCAGCGCCCGCAATCGGTAATCCGGCGACCGAGTCCAGCACGTGACCAGTAATCACTGCGAGCCGTTGCTGAGCATGGACAAGGGACGTTGCCCCAACCAACAGGGCCAGCCCGGGCAGGAGCCCCCGTCGCGCGCGTCGGCCGAGAAGCAGTAGTGCGACGACGCCTGCCATGTGACACCCCGCGATTGAAGGTCTTGAAACATATGCTCCAGAGCGTGCCAAATCCAATCCGGTGCCGGCCCGGCGGGCGCCCGAAGAGCCACGGCGCCGGCAAGTCGGGGATTACTCAATGGTTGCGGGATTCTCGTCGCACTGTATATATGGTCCGAGCCGCTCCGGCCGGCGGCGCAAACTGGTTGCCGTACGTCATTTGCCACGATTGTGCGGTGATTCGGCCAGTCCGGACCTTACAACCTGCAGGAGGACCCGCATGGCACGAGCGACGTTGGGAAGATGGGTCGCACTCGCGGTACTGTTTACCGCGGTAGGAGCGGCACCACTGATTGCGCAGACACCGCAGGAAACAACGATATCGGGACGCGTCATCGGAGATCAGGGACAGCCGCTGGCCGGTGCCAATGTCTTCATTCCGAGTCTCAACATTGGCACGAACACAAACACGAACGGCAACTACACACTGACCGTGCCGGCGCGTGGACAAACGGTGCCGCTGACCGCCCGATTCATCGGGTACGCCCCGGTATCGCGTCCGGTCACCTTGACGCCCGGTACCCAGCGTCAGGAATTCACCCTTCGATTCGACCCGGTCAAGCTGAATGAAGTAGTGGTCACCGGAACGAGCGCGGCCGTCTCGGCCAAGAGCGTTCCATTTGCCATCGGCACCGTGAGCGCGGACCAGCTGCAGGATACGCCTGCGACGAGCCCGCTCGGTGGGCTGTCGGGGAAGGTGGCCGGTGCGAAGGTTACCACCGGCAACGGCGCACCGGGGAGCGCTCCGACCGTCAAGTTGCGGGCTGCCACCTCGCTGACGTCGAAAGGCACGTCAACATGCACCGCCATGGCGGGTACCAATTCGTGCGGATCGTCCGAGCCGCTCGTCCTGATCGACGGTACGATTACGCGGCTGACGCTCGCCGATATCAGTTCAGAGGATATCGAACGGATCGAGGTGCTGAAAGGTGCCGCCGCTTCCTCGCTGTATGGGTCGGACGCGGCGAACGGCGTAATTCAGATCTTTACCAAGCGCGGGGCCAATCTGCCGGAGGACAAGGTTGCGGTCACGTTGCGTAACGAGTACGGCCAGTCGCGCATCGGCAAGCTGATTCCACGGGCGGAAGCGCACTCGTGGAAGGTCGATGCGAATGGTGATTATCTTCGGACAGTTTGCGGAAACGATGATCCGACCAGCTGCCCGCGCATTCCGGAAGAAGACGGCATCGCCGACAATCCGTACAAGCGCGTTTTCAATCCCCAGGAGGAAGCACTGCAGCCGGGCCAATTCGTCACCAATTACCTCTCCATTGGCCAGCGCCGCGGCAGCACGAATTACAACGCCTCGTTCCAGAACACGCGCACCGAAGGCGTGATTTTCGGGCTTCAGGGTTTTTCGCGACAGAATTTCCGGCTTAACCTGGATCAGACCGTCAATCCGAAGCTGGACCTGTCGGTGAGCGCTTTTTATGGCAAGTCGAACAATGATGAGACTTCTCAGGGTCCGGGCTCGCCATTCTTCTCCCTCACGTTCGTCGAGCCGGATGTCAACCTGCAGGCGAAGAACCCCGATTCGACGCCGTACCGCGCCCAGATCCCCGACCGTGTCGCGAACGCGTCGAATCCGCTGTATGCCCTCGCCAATACGGACATCAATACCGCGCGAACGAGATTTACCGGTACGGTCCGTGGTCGTTATCGGATCTTCGACTGGTTGACCGGTGAAGGGAACTACAACTATGATGTCGGACAGAACGCCCTCAAGAGCGTGACGCCGTTTGGTTTCCGGGATGCGTCTGGCAATCCAACCGATGGCAGCCTGCAACGCCAGCAGACCAATGCTCGCGCGCTCAATAGCGGGCTCACGCTGACCGCGGTTCGCAGCTTCGGTATGGTGGCGAACACGACGCGTGCGAGCTACGTCTTCGAAGACCAGGAGTCCGACCTCTTCGACCTGTTTGCGGGTGCGCTGACCGTCCAGAGAACGCCGGAGTTCACGGCGGCAGACAATGCGCAGCTCACTCCGGGTTCGCGGAAGGAGATTATCCGGAACCGCAACTACTTCCTGGTTTCCACCTTCGACATCAAGGATCGTTACATCGTCGACGGGCTGATCCGCCGCGACCAGTCGTCGCTGTTCGGGCCGGAAAACCGGAGTGCGGACTACTACCGGATTTCAGGTGCCTGGAGAGCCAACGAAGACCTGGACCTCCCCGGCGTCGATGAACTCAAGTTGCGCGCCTCGCGTGGAACCGCTGGATTGCGTCCGACGTTTGAGGCGCAATACGAGCAGCTGGCCATCCAGGGCGGCGCACCGGAAAAGCGCGAGCTCGGCAACCAGTTGCTGAAGCCGGCCCACTCCACCGAGAATGAGCTGGGTTTCAACCTCGACTTCCTTACGCGTTATCGGCTGGAATACACCTTCGCGTACAAGAGCACCAAAGACCAGATTCTCCTTCTTCCGTTGTCTGCGGCGACCGGTTTCAAGCGGAAGTGGGCGAACGCGGGGACACTCGAGGGCAGGACGCACGAAGCGTCGTTCAATGCACTGCTGGCGGCCCGCGAGCGGTTCCAGTGGCGAATTGGCATCACCGGCGACAGGACGCGCCAGAAGATCACCGAACTGGCAGTCCAGCCCTACCTGGTCGGACCCTCCTATCAGGGTAGTGACGAGACGACACAAATCTTTCGCATTGCCGCTGGCGAAACCTTCGGCGTCATCTACGGGGCGCGCACCGTTCGGGGGATCAACCAGCTCTATGACGATCCGGCGAAGCAAGCCCTGTCCGGGCCGGGACAGAGGTGGAGCCGGGATAGCGTGATGGTGAATGAGGAAGGCTACGTGGTTCGCAAGTCCGGTTACGGCACCACCGACGAGCGTCCCATCAAGTATGTCAACAAGCAGGGGAAGGACATCGTGCAAATTGGTGATGTCAACCCGGATTTCAACATGGGCTTCACCACCAGTATGTCCTACCGCGGTTTCTCGGTCAGCGGTCTCATCGACTGGGTGAAAGGCGGGAACATTTATAACGGTACCCGTCAGTGGCCCTTCTTCGAGAATCGGGACCGTGTCTATGATCAGCGCGGCAAGCCTGAGAGCGCGAAGAAGCCACAGCAGTATTACAATTTCTTCTACAACAGCATCGACCCGATCGACTTCTTCGTCGAGAAAGGCACGTACGTCAAGCTGAAAGAACTTGCCGTTAACTATTCGATACCGACGACGTTAGTGAGCCGCATGCGTATTGGCGGCGTCGAGCGCATGCGCGTTGGCATCGTGGGTCGCAATCTGTTCACCAGTACCAAATATTCGGGCTATGACCCCGAGGTGTCGGGTCTTTCCGGTGATCCGTACTCCTTCCGATTCGACGGGTTCTCCTATCCGAACTTCCGCAGCTTCACGGGTGTCCTCGAGATCGATTTCTGATCGCCGACATCACTCACACTCATAGGAGTTTCAATTCATGAGATGGTACACACTCGTGACGCGGGGGCTTGCCTTCGGCGCGCTGACTGCCGGAGCGATCGCCTGCCCTTCGCTTGATATCGCGAACCCGAACAACCCCGATGTCGAACGCGTGCTCAGCGACCCGGGAGGCGTCAAGGCGCTCGCCGGCGGGACCTTCAAGACGTGGTTCAATACGACCAACGGCATGAACGCCACGGGGCCACTTGTGACCATGGCCGACAGCTACAGCGCCTCGTGGAACAACTTCAACATGCGCTTGTACTCGTCGTCGCCGCGTGCGGCCTGGCAAAATGACCCAGCCGCGTCCGCTCGCACGTCGATCGAGACGTATTGGTATGGCTACTATTCGGCCCTCTCGTCGGCGAACGACGTCGTCAGTGCTATTCGTGAGGACAGCATCGAGGTGTTCTCACCTCAGGAAACCCGGATGGTGGAAACCGCCGCCGTGCTGGCCCAGGCCATGAATCAGGGAGCACTGTCGCTGCACTACGACCGCGGGTTCGTCGTCACCGATGAAACCGTCATTGATCCGTTGCCTCCGATCAGTACCCGGGAGGCCATGCGGGATACGGCGCTCGCCAACTACGTTGAACCAGTTCGCCGGGAAGGAGAAAGTATTCACCTCCGCCAGCGCAGCCGCCTCG
>JBKJRV010000045.1:0-3256 GCA_046593115.1 Gemmatimonadaceae bacterium | reverse complement strand
GACGTAAGGCGCGAATTCGCGGCGCACCTCATAGCGCAACCGCAGTCCGGTTTCCGCAGCACTGAGTCCCGCCCCGATGCCCCGCTCAGGGATGGATTTGCCGTACAGATTCAGCTCAACTAACGGCTGCAACACGAGGCGGTTCGTAATGAGCAGCTCGTACTCGGCTTCGAAGCGGGCCATCGTCGTCGCTGATTCGCCCACGTACAACGTCGCCTGCACTTCGAACCACTGCGGTGCTAACCCCTGGATGCCGACGGTCGCCCAGGTCTGGCCGGGGCCAGGCCGAAAGTCCCGTCGCACACCGGCAACTAGGTCCCACCATCGGGAGAACGAGCGACCGTAGGTCACGTGAGCTTCAGCTTCTGCAAGGCTGGAACCTTCCGATGCACCTTCGGAATGAATCCAGATCCGATTCAGATCGCCGCCTATCCACGACTTGATATCCCAGATACCACCCTTCGTGACACCTGAAAACTGCCATTCGAGCTGATCGAAGAGGACGTAGTGGTTGATTGCGCGGTCGTGAACTGCATGGCCGTGGAGGTCCTGCGGAAACGCCGCCGCGCGATCTTCAGCCGTCACCGGAGGAATCGGAGTCGTTGGCTCGCCCGATGCGTTTTGAGCGGGCTTCGCGGGCGGCATGACATGACCAGCATGGGGGTCAGGCTGCGTCGCCTGAGCAAAGGTAGCTCGGGCCGAACAGACGATCAGAAGCAACAGGATGCCGGTGCGGATCATTCTTCGACCCGCACTTCCCGGAACATGCCCGATTCCATGTGGAACAGCAGATGGCAGTGATACGCCCAGCGTCCCAGCGCGTCGGCCCGTACGCGATATGACCGCTTGGTGCCTGGTGGCATATCGATCGTATGTTTACGAACCTGGAATCGGCCTTGCTCGTCTTCCAGGTCGCTCCACATGCCATGCAGATGGATTGGATGACTCATCATCGTGTCGTTGACCAGTACGATGCGAAGCCGCTCGCCGTAGGTGAGGCGAAGGGGCTCGGACGAAGAGAACTTAATGCCATCGAACGACCAGGCGAAGCGCTCCATGTGCCCGGTGAGGTGCAATTCGATGGTCCGACTGGGCTCACGTCCGTCGGGATCGTCGAACGTGCTCTTGAGATCCGCATACGTCAACACCTTGCGGCCGTTGTTGCGCAGACCGATGCCCGGGTCATCAAGCTTCGCCATCGGCGACATCGTCTGCATGTCGACGAGCGGATTGCCGGCTTCTGATGACGGATGCGACTGCATCGACCCCATCGCCGCCATGTTGTGTCCCGCGTGCGGATCTGCCGGCGGTTGGGCCGGCATGTTGTGGCCCGCGTGCGGGTCGGCAGCGGCCGCGGGCGGTGCCGGTTTCGGCTCGCTCATTGCGCCCATGTCGTGCCCCATCCCACCGTGCCCCATGTCATCCATCGAGAGCAAGGCTCGGGGATCGGGCTCGGGCACCGCCGCACGCAAACCCTCACGGACGGCGAGCGTTCCAGCTGCGAAGCCGGTGCGATCCATCGCCTGCGCAAAAATGGTGAACGCGTCTTGTCCCGTAGGCTCGACGATTACATCGAACGTCTCAGCGGTCGCGATGCGGAATTCATCGACCCCGACCGGATGCACGGGCAGTCCGTCTGCAGCAATCACCGTCATCTTGAGGCCGGGAATCCGCACGTCGAAGTAGGACATTGCGGAGCCGTTGATGAAGCGGAGCCGGACTTTCTCACCGGGCTTGAACAACCCCGTCCAGTTCCCCGTAGGCGCAACGCCGTTCATCAGATAGGTGTAAGTGGCACCGGATACATCCGCCAGGTCCGTGGGGTTCATTCGCATGCCTCCCCACATCTGACGATCATCCAACGTGGGACCCAATCCGCGCTCACGAACGTCTCGGAAGAAGTCGCCCAGCGTCCGTTTATGAAAGTTGTAGTAGTCCGACTGTTTCTTGAGTTTTGCGAACACGCGATCAGGCTGTTCGTCAGTCCAATCGCTAAGGAGAACGACGTGCTCTCGGTCGGATTTGAACGGCTCCGCCTCTCGCGGTTCAATCACCAGCGGTCCGTAGACGCCTTGCTGTTCCTGGAACCCGGAGTGGCTGTGGTACCAGTACGTGCCGGCCTGGCGAACATTGAATCGGTAGGTATAGGTCTCGCCTGGCCGGATGCCATGGAAGCTGAGGCCAGGAACACCGTCCATGTTCGCGGGCAGCAGAATGCCGTGCCAATGAATGGAAGCATCCTCGGGCAGAGTGTTCGCGACTCGAAGAGTGACGGTATCGCCTTCGCGCCATCGCAGTAGAGGTGCTGGAACAGAACCATTCACGGCTAAAGCCGTGCGATCCGAGCCGGTGACGTTGATAGGGATTGGTCCGATGCGAAGATCGAACTCAGTACCCGTCAAAACGCCCTGTGGCTGCCGGCCATTGGATTGGGCGTAGCCAGTTGACACGCGCGCCGTCCCCAACCCAACCGCAACGGCGCCGAAAGCCAGTTCCTTGACGAACGTGCGACGCGATGGTCGCTGAGACAATCTAGTCATGATGTGGTTTCGCCGGCGTACTGTTCGTCGGCGCTTCGGTCATACCTTCGAGAAAGAGACGGGCTTCTTCGGCTTCGCGAAACTTCGCGGGACTCTGAGGATTCAAGCCTTCCATCCGCTCGATGTCTGCGGTGGTTAGATTAGGCAAGCGCCGAATGAAGTGAACCAGCGCCCACGATTCGCGTTCGCCTTCAGGCGTTCCAGTTCCCCAGGCAGGCATGCCAGTGAGCCGAATACCGTTTTCGATGATCGAGAACAACTCTCCATCTTTTAGCGACTGCGTTCGCGCCCCGCGCATGTCGGGCGACGGCGGGTAGAAGCTCCGGCCCATCTCGGTGCTGCCGCTTCCATCATTGGCGTGGCACGCGGCGCAGTGATCCGCCCAATGGTCCACGGCGCCTCCAAGCGCCTCCGCCGTCGGCTCAACTGGATTTGGCAGGTCCCGAACCGACCGCGGCGTCGCTAAACTGCGGAGCGTCATCGCAATCGACTCTTCGGCCATGCTCGGGCTGGTGCGCGTACTGAGGCCTTTGCTTACTATGGAATAGGCGACAATTCCGCCTGCTACAGCGAGCACCAAGACCAACACCAAGGAAGCTTTTAAGAACGGCTTCATCACTCCTTCAACGCGCGCAACGGCGCTTTCTTACACCGTACGACTTTCGGGGCGGTGGCCCCATTAAAAGTCGTTAACGGAGCGCCGGGTGAACTTGAAC
>JBKJRV010000469.1:0-3890 GCA_046593115.1 Gemmatimonadaceae bacterium | reverse complement strand
AGCTGGGAGACCTGCTGCTCCAGGTGCTGTTCCATTCGGTGGTGGCGGAGGAGCGCTCCGCGTTCTCGTTCGAGGACGTGGCGGAGGGTCTGATCGCGAAGATGCAGAGCCGTCATCCGCACCTGTACGGCAACGGGGCAAAGGTGCCGTGGGAAAAGATGAAGGCGCGGAAGCGGACCGGTATCGCGGAGGGTCTCGCGAGCGGGATGCCGGGGCTCCATCGCGCGCATCGGCTTCAGGACCGTGCGGCCGGAGTGGGCTTTGACTGGCCGGATGTCGCCGGGCCGGCTGCCAAAGTCGAGGAAGAACTGGCGGAGGTCCGTGAACAGCTCGCGCAGGAGCCGGTGGCGTTCGGCACCAGCGGCGCGCCGGTGTTGGACGAGCGTCACGCGCGTATGGAGGAGGAGCTTGGGGACCTGCTGTTCGCGGTGGTGAACCTGTGTCGCAAGGCGGGGGTGCATGCGTCGAATGCGCTCGACCGGTCGAATGCGAAGTTCATTCGCCGGTTCGAGGCGATGGAGGCGCTCGCCGCGGCGCGCGAGAAGCGCATGAATGAGATGGATCTCGAACAGTTGGACGCGCTCTGGGAGGAGACGAAGGCCAACGAGGGTGGCTGAGATCCCGCTCGACTCGGCATACGAGGTGGCAAGCGTGGTACCCTGGAAGCAACATCAACAACAGCACAACAACAGCACAACAACAACAACAACAACAAACAGCGCAACAGCAACTAACTGACGGAACACTGATGAGACGGATGAATCGGATTCAACGGATCGCTCCCAGGACGGTCTGGCTCCTCAATCGCGGCCGATTTTCCTGAACTGCTTTATCATCTTTTTTTTCTTTTTCTTCTTTTTTTCCTGACCGGGTTGTGCTAACCCGTGTGCTCGACTCACCCCTTCGCTGCTACTGCTGTCTCTCGGAGGCGCAAAGAGCTTCAACTTCCCGGGAACAATCCGTGTAATCCGTTTTCATCCGTCTCATCAGTGTTCAATCTGTTGCTCTTGTTCTTGCTGTTGCTGTTGCTGTCGCCGTTGCTGTTGCTGTCGCCGTTGCTGAAGTTGTCGAAGTTTACGGTCGCAACCGATGCATCATGCGCGGGAACGCGATGCACTCCCGGATATGCGGCGTCCCACAGATCCACGCCACCGTCCGCTCGAGACCAAGCCCGAACCCCGCGTGCGTGAACGTGCCATAGCGGCGAAGATCCAGATACCAGCCGTACGCATCCATCGGCAGGCCCTCCTCCTTGATACGCTTCACCAGCTTGTCGTAATCGTCTTCCCGCTGCGATCCGCCAATGATCTCGCCGTACCCCTCGGGGGCCAGACAATCGTTGCACAGGACGGTGCGCGGATCTTCCGGGTTCTCCTTCATGTAAAACGCCTTCGCTTCCTTCGGATAGTTGAAGACAAACACCGGCCGGTCGTAGTCCTCGACGATCAATGACTCGTCTTCGGCTCCAAGATCGTCCCCCCATTTCGTGCTGCTTCCCTTCCGTTCCAGCACCGCGATCGCGTCCGTGTAGTTGACGCGGGGGAATGGCGGCTTGATGCGTTCCAGCTTCGAGAGGTCGCGCTCCAGGACGCGCAGGTCGTCCGCGCGACGCTCCAGCGCACGTTGCACCACGTACGAGACGAAGTCCTCCTGCAATCGCATGTTCGCCGCGGAGTCGTTCCACGCCACCTCCGGCTCGATCATCCAGAACTCGGTGAGGTGGCGTCGTGTCTTGGACTTTTCGGCGCGAAAGGTGGGCCCGAAGGTATAGATCTTCCCGAGCGCCGCTGCCGCAGCCTCCCCGTAGAGCTGGCCAGTCTGCGCGAGGTAGGCGTTGCCCTCGTCGAAATACTCGGTGGAGAACAGCCCACTCCGCTCCCCGATCGCAGCCGTCAGAATCGGCGTATCCACGCGCACGAAATCATTCTCGTAAAAGAAATCGTGCATTGCCTGCTCCACCTCATGCCGAATGCGCATGATCGCCGTCTGACGTGGCGAGCGCAGCCAGAAGTGCCGGTTGTCGAGCAGGAAGTCGATCCCATGCTCCTTTGGCTGGATGGGGTAATCCACCGGGCTCGGTCCAATAATCTCGAGCGTTGCCACCCCCATCTCGACACCGCCCGGCGCGCGCTCGTCCGCGCGGATGGCACCGGTGACGGCGATCGACGTTTCCTGCGTGAGCGCCCCAAAACGCTCCCAGTCCTCAGCTCCGACCGCATTCTTCACGACGACGGCTTGCAGCGTGCCACTACCGTCGCGCATGACGATGAACGCAACTTTCCCGGAGGATCGCAGGTGCGTCACCCATCCACGCACGGTGACGGACGCGCCGACGTGCTGGCGAAGGTCGGCGATTCGAACAGAGGTGGTGGGCATCAAACGTGGTGACGAGGAAGCGGACGGACCACCGGCTGGTCGGCGGCCGCGCTCCCAACATTACACAGGACGACATGCTTCCTGCAGCACTCGCGTTGCGAGGCGCGGTCAAGTTGCCGCGCATGACACGCACTGTCAAATCATTCGCGCTCGCGCTGGCCATGACCACACTGTCGTCGTGCGTGACGACGTCGGGACGCGTGCCTCGTGAGGGCCTGAATGACATTCCCGAGTATCTGGGCAACGCGCGGCGCGTGCGCAATGCCTCCGAGACAGTCGGGAGCAACCCCACAGTCGTCTGGCGACAGGAGGCCGGCCGCGGCTCGCTCGGAGCGGTCGCCATGGGAGAGCGATTGACTCTCGTGACGACGATCGACCGCTGGGTGGCCGCGATCGACACCCGGACCGGAAGGCGATACTGGCGCTTTCGCGGGATCAATCCGTTCGGGACCGGACCCCTCGTGCATGAAGGGCGCGTCTTCGTGGCGACGGAAGGCAATCCCGGACTCGTCACCGCGATCAATCTCTTCACCGGACGAAAGCGGTGGCAGACACGCGTCGACGACGTGTCGTCCGTCCTCGCGTTCTCCAACGCGACGGTCTACGTGGGATCGCAGGATGGCACGCTGTACGCGCTGCGCGCCGACAACGGCAAGCGGCATTGGGTGCATTCAAGGATACCCAGTCGCAGTGGCCCGATCGTAGTCGGCGGAAAAGTTGCCCTCGTAACGGTCACCGATTCCCTGATCGTACTCGACGCGACTACCGGGGTCTCGAATTCACGGACCGCGGTGGGCGCCGGCACCATTGCGCCGCTCGCGGCACTGGACGATTCCACTGTCGTCATGGCGTCGCCGGGCGGCGAAATCATCGCGCTCGCCATACCCTCCGGACGCGTCCGCTGGCGTCACTCGACGACCACCGGCGTCCTCGGCGCTCCCGTCGTCGCCCGCGACACGGTCTTCGCGGTAACGAACGATTGCGTGCTTTGGCGCATTCCGGCCGGTGGAGGTTCCGCCATGCCCGGGTTGCCAATGGGATGCCAGACTGCCGCAGCCCCCGCGGTCGTGCGAGACGGTGTGCTGATTGCAACAGTGGATGGGCAGCTCCTCTACTACAGCACCGCGGAACGCAAGGTGGTGTGGACGCGGAAGATTGGAGGTGAGCTCCGCCACCCGCCCATGGTACTCAACGGTCAGATGATCATTGCTCCGCTCAGCGGAAAGGTCGTGAGCCTCCGATGAAGACGTCGCACGTACTGGCAGTCGTTGCCGCGCTGTCATTCGGGCCGCCGCTCCAAGCGCAGGGTCCGATCGTGGTCCGGAAGACCGGCGTAGCCACCAGCAGCTGGACGGTGGTTCGCGTCGCCAAGTGGGCGCTCCTGGGTGGCGCCGTGGGCCTTGGCGTCTACGCACTGCGCAATTCGCGAGAGGCGGAGCATGCGTATGCCGACCTCAGGGACCGGTGCGTGCAGGCCTCGGAGCAGTGCGTTGTAGAGAACGGACGCTATCGTG
>JBKJRV010000095.1:0-9723 GCA_046593115.1 Gemmatimonadaceae bacterium | reverse complement strand
GATCAAGGACGGCATCCCATACCACGGGCCAACCCTGCTGGCGGAAGTGAAAGCGATGGTTGCCGAAGCGCGTGCGCGGAGAAGCGATCCGGCGGCACGCCGCAAGTAGTCGGAGTGGCCTACCGGCCTCCTCGCTCATCCAGGCACCAACTTGGCCGGCCGCGGAATACTTCCGTCCACTGACCGTCGCGGAATCCAAGGATCATGAGGTAGGTGTCGCCGCCGGACTTCCATCCTTCCAGTACGATCTCGTCAACGCCGTCGCCCGTGAGATCGAGGTGATCGACGTAGCGCCGATACTCCGCGGTGGTTGCAGACCCGTTGGCGGCGTGCGAGAAACTTGGTGCGTAGACCCCCGACGCATTCGCATCGGCCAACACAAAGACGTGCGCCACGCGCGACCGGCCGGCATCTGCGTCGGCCTGCTCATTGATATGACTCGCCATAATTGTGGGTCGCGACGATGCTCCGGTCGAAATCGCGAGAGAGCGGAAATTGAGCCCTTCCAGCTCCGACTTGTCGACCCCGGCATCTGTGGCGACCTTGCCCGCTGCCGTGCGCGCGGCCTGTGTCATCGCGCCTTCTGTGGCGCCGGATGCGGCCCTGGCACGGCCGAGTTTCGCGGTGCCCGCCATGAGCTCGAGAGTAAAGCCAATGTCCCCGGCGCTCTGCACGCCGACGGAGGCCAGCGGCGTCAGTCGGCTACAGTTTGGAAGGGTATAGAGGGGCTCGCCTTCCTTTTCCCACATGCCCTGGCGCACCTGTACCGTGCCGGCCTTCTGACCATCGCGATACAGCGTGTAACTTGCTCCGGAGCGTGTATACAGAGAGTCGAATACCCGCCAGCCATTTTCGGTCAGCTCGATCGGCTCGATGCCACCGCGTTTGAGCGCGGCAATGGGGATCATGCGCGGGTCGTCGCGCTCGCCAAACACCTGGAAAAGAATGTCTGGACGTTCCGAGAGGTCGAGCGTGGGCGCGGACGGGACCGCTGCTTCAGCGGAACGCTCGCCGGAACCCAAACTCTTTGCCTTATCACAACTTGCCGTGACCATCAGGATGGCCAACAGCAGCATGCATCGTCGCATTACGCTACCTGACACCGGGGTCCGCTGGCTGGATCATGGCGAACCGACTATGCCTGTGCCGAGTCGGCGAGGAGGGGAAGATTAAGCGGTGCTAACCTACCACCCCTCTGGAATAGACGCAAGTTTCCGCGGCGCCCAGCGCGTCCTCACCGCGGCACTGCCAGAATGCACTCATGCCGACGGCAATACCACCCTTGATGGACCGATGGCACTCGAGCGACCGCGGACAGTGCAGTCCTCCATCGTCGAGGCTGGTCCGTACTGCCGTCAGGTGTCCGGCGAACCGGTTGTTGCCTTCCGCGCGTTTCTCGATGGAATTCAGCGCACGAGAGTGCTCGGCTACCTGAACGGCATTCCCCTTATTTATGGGACGATTGCCGCCGTCGTCCGGGCACGGATTGACCGCAAGCTCGTCACATGGCGCTCGCCGCTCATCGAACGCCGGCTCTATGTGCCCGAACGCGCGCTGCCCGCGTCGGCACTGGACGCATTGCGGAATCACTTCGACATTACGGACACGGCAGCGGACTCGGACGGTGCGGTCGAACGACATCCCATCGGTCTCATGGAACGCGCGGTGCCGCTCGTTCAGACCGATCGGTCGCGGCTGGAGAAGCAACTGGCCGACGCCTGGTGCGCCGACGAGACGGAGCCGGTGCTCATGGATGGCGGGATTTCAGGCAGCGAGCGCGCCGCGAAGTCCGGGTTGGCGGTGGGCGCGATCAAGACGCATCGAACGCTCTATCTTGACGGCGACGCGCTCACCGCCGTACTGGCCATGCGTGCCGGAAACCGGTCGGCTGCCTTCCGGATTTCGAGTGCGCGCTCACCCGTGGTGAGTTGGTATCTGCGACTGCGCGATGCAGGCGGACACGATCCGATGTGGGGGCTGCTTCGCGTGGAGATCGCCGAGGGCGGCTCGCTCTCGGCGCGCGCCGATGAGGTGTCGCGCTGGCTCCTGGCGGAGCGAACGCCGCTGGCGCTGCCAGATGGCCGGTGGGATCGCATGACCTATGGAGTGCGTGGATGCGAAGAGTATCTGAGGGCCATTCTGTGAGCGAAAACGGAGTTCCGCTCGGCCGTGTCGTCGCCACCGAGCGCAAGCCAAACACCCCGCACGAATTTCATTTCTGGACGGCGCTCGACTCGCCTGTGGGCATCGGCACCATTGTCCGGGTGCACGGGACGCATGCCGTGGAAGGGCACATGCCGGTCATCTACGGCATCATCGTCGAAGGCTTCAGCTACACAGATCTGCAGACGCCGCTGCACGACGTCATCGGCCACGATGGCTCGCCGGCGCAGGGGGCATTTGCGGCCACCGAGCGCGCGGAGATCCGGTTGTACACCGCGCATGTGCTCCGCCAGCTACCCGAAGAGCCGCTACAGCCCGTGCCCATGGGCGACGTGTTTCTTGCGACCGAGGCCGACGTCGAGATCGCGCTGCGAATGGACGGCTACCTCCGGCCGGAGGCGCGCACCGGTATTCCGGTCGGCATTTACCGGGCTGGCGGCACCGAGTCGCCCATCTACCTCGATGCCGACTTTCTCATGGGTCCCGAAGCGGCGCATCTCAATATCACGGGTGTGTCCGGGCTGGCGACCAAGACGAGCGCGGTGGAATGGCTGCTGTCGTCCCTGTTCGCGCACTTTCCCGCGCAAAAGGGCTCCATTGCCGCCGTCTGCTTCAACGTGAAGGGTCCGGACCTCTGCTACCTTGATCTGCCCTCCGTGCTCGAGGAGTCCGACCTCGCGATGTACGAGCGACTGGGGGTGCCCCCGGAGCCGTTCGCCAAGGTGGAGTATTACGCGCCGTACAAGGCGGACGGGCGCTCGCTCAACACGCTCCGGTCGAATGAAGCGCTGCTGCACAACGTCGTTCCGCTCACGTGGGGGCTGCGTGAGGTGCTGCAGTTCGCCGAGGTGCTGTTGAACAAGGATGATGTCGATGCCAAGGCCGATGCGCTCATCGACTTCATCAAGGAACGCGTGCTGGATCGCGACTTCAGCGATGAGATGCTGAAGAACCGGCACCGGGTGCAGTCGTTCGCGGATCTGGAGGCGTTCTTCAAGGATGTTCTCCGGTCCATGGAAGCCGCGCGGGGATCGGGGCAGGAGAGCTGGCGTACGCACCATGTCGCCACGATCCGGAAGGTGCGGAACCGGCTCTCCAACATCTCGACGCGCTGCGCTGGTCTCGTGGCTGATGATGGCGCCGTCAGCGACCTGCCGTTCGGTAACTTTGAGGACCGCAGGGTGTATGTGGTGGACGTTGCGACGCTCGAGGAGGACGCGCAGGATCTCATCTTCGCCCGGGTCGTCTCCAAGCTGCGTGAGCATCTCGAACGACGCGACCTCGGCGTGAGCCACGTGGTGGTATTCGTCGATGAGCTCAACAAGTACGCGCCTGCTGATGGACAGGACACCTATGTACGCAAAATGCTGCTCGATATCGCGGAGCGGGGCCGGTATCTGGGACTGGTGCTCTTCAGCGCGCAGCAATTCCGGTCACAGGTTCACCGGCGCGTAGTCGGTAATTCGGGGACGGCGCTGTTCGGACGCATGGATGCTGACGAGCTCGCGACGCCCGGGTACAGCGTGCTCAGTCCGGCGACCCGGACGAAGCTCGCGACACTGGAGAAAGGGCAACTCATGGTGCGCCACCCGCACTTCACGCAACCGATCTTCGTTCGATTCCCGCGCCCCGCGGTGTTGCGCGGGCGCGACGGTGCGGAACGGTATCCGCAGGCGGCGGATGTGACGCTGGACATCGCAGTCCATCGCTCGTTGCGGACGCTCGACTCGTCGATCACTCTCAACTGGGTGAAGGATGCAATCGTGCTGCACGATGACAACGTGGTGCTGGAAGCCATGCGTGCGGCCCTTCGCGAACGACCCGGCAACGTGAAGGAGTTCTTTCAGCGCCGATTTCGCTCCGTGATCAAGTCGCAGTCCAGTACTCGAGCGGCGCCACCAGCCGCCATTCAGGCTCCCCCGGGTGAGGATCCCTACGATTTCTAGCCGCTCCCTGCGCGACACGCCCACCGCTCGGCCACTCGGCCTGTGGCTGCGCTCGCTCGCGGTCATCGCAGCGGTGGCCGTTGCGGTGCCACTCACGGCGCAGACGCCGGTGTCGGCTCGCATGGCGGGCCCGATGAAGTTCCTGCTCGAGATTCGCCCGAAGGCAGGCGACACCCTGCACATGCGGCTCGATCAGCAGGTGCTCATGACCGGCACTACGAAGGTGGGCCGGAACGACTCGACGATGAGTGTACTGACAGGCACGCACGTCCGTGCTCGAGTCATGGTCGAAGGTTCGGGTCCGGCGTGGACCAACGTGCTCACGGTGACAGATTCCATCGCGGTGACTTCGCGCGGTGGCCGTTCTCAGAAGCGTGGCGAAGAGGCCAGGCGGACGCTCGAGGGCAAGCGCCTGCGAATGCGCGTTTCACCCGAGGGGAACGCCGAGATCATCGAGAACCCGGACGGTTTGAGTGACGAGCTCGCGCTCATCGTCGGCCAGATGCCGGCGACACTTCCGAAGTATTCCGTTTCGGTCGGGCAGACCTGGACGCAGGACATTGGCGTTCCCCTGGCGGGCCAGACGGGTAGTCGCGGTGCCGGAATCCTTCACACGACGTTCCGCCTCGACTCTCTGTCGCCGGAGCAGCGCATTGCGTATATCTCGATGAGCGGGACATTCACCCGGGACTCGCTCAGCCAGGGTGACCTGCCGATGGGCGCGAAGCTGACGTCGAACGGCATTCTCAAGGGTGAGATGCGCGTTGACCGGATGCGCGGGTGGATGACGGATTCACGTGCGACGATCACGGTGAACTCGATGCTCACGCCACCGCCGGGAACGTCTGACCAGCCAATGCGCTTTCACATGCGAATCACACAGCACATGCGGGCGGTCGATCGCCCGTAGCAAAGAACCAGAGACCCTCGCACCGGTAACGTCCTAGCCCTTTGCGGCTCGTTCACCTCTCCGATCTCCACCTGGGCTTTCGCCAGTATCAGCGATTGACTCCGGGCGGGATCAACCAGCGGGAAGCCGACGTTGCGGGCGCATTCAAGCGTGCGCTCGATCTCGCGGTCTCGCTCAAGCCCGATATCGTGCTGCTGGCCGGCGACATTTTTCACACGGTCCGGCCCACCAATCCCGCGATTCTGCATGCTTTTCAGCAGTTCGCCAGACTGCGCCAGGAGCTGCCGAACGCCGCCATCATCATGGCGGCAGGCAACCACGATATTCCAAAAACGGCTGAGACGGGGTGCATCCTCAGGCTGTTCTCGCCCCTGGGAATCCGTGTTGCTGATCGTACTCCGGAGCGCTTTCCGTTCAAGGCTCACGACCTCTCGGTACTCGCCGTACCGGGGGACCCGGCCCTGGCGCAGACAACAAGTTTTACCCCCGAGCCCTCGGCCCGCTACAACATCCTGCTCTCCCACCTCCTGCTCCCGGAGGTCAAGCCGAGATATCTCGACAGCGCCGATCGCGCATCGCTCGAGGTCAGAAAGGAGGATCTGAACGCCTCCAGGTGGAGCTACATCGCCCTCGGCCATTATCACGTTCATCATCAGATCGCGCCGAACGCCTTCTACGGTGGCTCCATCGAGTACACGAGCTCCAATCCCTGGGGAGAGCTTGATGAGGAACACGACCGTGGGCTGCCGGGGAAGGGTATCGTCGAGTTCGATCTGGACACCGGGGAGCACCGATTCCATCACGTCCCGCCGGCGCGACAGCACATTGACCTGCCGTTCATCGCCGCCGCCGCGCTCAGCGCGAAGGAGATCGACGAGAAGATCCGACAGTGCGTGGACGACTGTGCGGGCATTGATGACCAGGTCGTGCGGCTGGTGATTCGTGATCTGCCGCGTCACATCATGCGGGAGCTCGACCCGAAGGCACTCCGCGAATTCCGCCGTCGCGCGCTGCACTTTCATCTCGACACCCGACGTCCGGAGATCCTGCGAACGGCGGCCCATGGAGCGCCGGGCCGTCGGCCGTCGCTCGCCGAGTTGGTTCGCGAGAAGCTTCAGTCGCGCATGCTGTCGAGCGATATCGATCGGGAGGCGCTGGTCGCCCTGGCCCTGCACTACCTGCAGGAGGTTGAGCGCGACGAGAGCCGGCTCGCGGAGTCGGTTCTTGCGGATGGGTTGAGCTGATGCGCCTCAACAGCCTGCGTCTGTCGAACTTTCGGCAGCACGCCGACACCGCGATCTCGTTCGAGAGCGGGATCACCAGCATCATCGGTCCGAACGGCGCCGGCAAGTCCACGCTCCTCGAGGCAATTGCCTGGGCACTGTATGGCAATCCGGCAGCGCGGGGCAACAAGGATTCGATTCCTTTCCTGAGAGCGCAGGGTCGGGTCGTCGTGCGTGTCGAGCTGGAGTTCGAGCTCGGTCGTCACCGGTATCGCATCGTTCGGGAGCCGAACAAGGCCGAGTTCTATCTCGATGGCTCCGCGGTACCGATCGCGAACTCCATCAGGGGCGTATCGGAGCTCGTCCAGCGCCGCTTGGGCATGTCGCGCGAGGAGTTCTTCAAGACCTATTTCACGGGTCAGAAGGAACTGAACGTGATGGCGGCCATGACGGCGCCGCAACGCGCGCAGTTTCTCTCGCGGGTGCTGGGGTATGAAAAGCTGCGCGACGCGCAGGAGCTCGCCATCGCCCGGCGGCGCGAGATCGTTGCGACATCCGAGGGATTGCGTAGTGGGATGCCGGACGCCGACAACGTCGCCAGGATGCTTGCGGAAGCCAGCGCCCGGCTCGACGCTGCGCGTCTGCGTGCCGCAGAGGCCGACCGGCGGCGTGAGGAGAGCGAGAGCAATCGCGCCCGGGTCACGCCTCGCTGGGTCGCCGCCCAGGCCGAACGTGATCTGCACCTCGAGATTCAGGGGGAGCTTCGCGTCGCGGAGAACGAGGCGGCGTCCCTGGCGCGTGATGCGGAACGCGTCGCGCGGGAGATCGGGGAGGTGACGGCGGCCCGCGAGGAGCTCGACCGAATAGCGACGGAGTTGATTCCGTTAGGCACCATCGCGGCCGAACTCCACGAGGTGGAGGAGCTGTACCGTGAGGAGGGGCGACGGAAGACACTCCTCGACACCGAGCGCGCGGTCGCCGAGGAGATGGGACGGCTTGCTGAGCGACTCTCGAAAATCGAGAATGCGCCGACGCTCGAGGAGCAGGTGACCGAGGAGCTGGAGAAGAGGCGCGGTGAGCTCGAGGAAGCGGAGGGACGCCTGGAGGCCCGACGCACCGAATGGGTGCGTGACACGCAGGAGGCGGACACCAAGCGCCAGGCACTGCGGGTGCAGTACGCCGAGCTCAAGGAGCAGCGCGAGCGGCTCGTCGCCGCTGGCGAAGACGGTATCTGCCCTACGTGCGCGCGTCCGCTTGGCGGTCATTTCCGTGCGGTGCTCGACTTGCTGGATGGCCAGCTCGAAACCGTGCGTGTGGATGGTAACTACTACCGGAACCGGCTCGAGCAGCTGACCGACATGCCGGAGGACGTGAAGATGCTGGACGAGCGTCGTCGCGCGACGTTCGACGATGTGGGGAAGCTCGAGCGGCGTCTCGCCAAGGTCCAGCACGCGGTGCAGGAACTCGGGCAGCTTCGGCGCGAAGTTGCGGCCAAGGAGCAGCGGCAGGAGTCACTCCGCACCGATCTCGAAGCTCTGCCCGTGGGTTACGACTCCGTGCGACACGACCAGCTGAAAGAGGCGGTGAACCGCCTCCGTCCCCTGGGCGCGCGAGCGGACCGGCTGGGTGCGCTCCTGGATCGCGAGCCGCAGATCCGCCAGCAGGAAGGGTTGCTCCTTCGCTCCACGCAGGCGGTGCAGAATCGTCTGAAGGAACTGCGCGAGCGGCGTGAGCAGTCGGGGTTCTCGGAGGAGCGGTTCGCGGCGTTGCGCACGGAACACGAGCGCACCATGGAGATGCTGCGGATCGCGGAGTTCAGCGCCATGTCAGCGGAAAAGGATGCCGAGGCGGCTCGCAACGACCGCCAGGGGGCGGAGCGGCACCGGGCCGAGCTCGTGGAGAAGCAGCGGAGGCTCCAGACGCTTCAGCAGGAGCAGAAACTGCACGAGGAGCTCGACCGCGCGTTCCGGGATCTGCGCACCGATCTGAATTTTCAGCTGCGACCGGAAATCTCGGAGCTGGCGAGCGCATTTCTGTCGGAGCTCACGGACTCGAGATATTCCGAGATCGAGCTCGACGATCAGTACAACGTGGTCGTGCTCGAGGACGGCGTGCAGAAACCGGTGATCTCCGGAGGCGAGGAAGACCTGGCCAACCTTGTATTGCGCCTGGCGATTTCGCAGATGATCGCCGAACGGGCAGGACAGAGCTTTTCGCTGCTGATTCTGGACGAAGTGTTCGGCTCGCTCGACGAGGCGCGCCGAATTCACGTGGTGGAGCTGCTGCGCAAGCTCGGGGACCGGTTCGACCAGATCGTGCTCATCACACACATCGAATCCGTCCGCGACGGTGTGGATCACGTGATCACCGTGCGCTTCGACGAGAGTACGGGGGCGTCGCAGGTCGAGCAGAGTGACACGACGCTCACGCTGCCATTCGATGGCACTGACGTGGCCGCCGACTAGCGATGGCCACCGCACGCAGCTGGACGCGCAGCGCGCACGCCGAGGGGCCATTGCAGGCGAGGGTCGATGACATCCCTGCCCTGAACAAGGTTTTCAGCGACGCGTTCACCGACCGCTATCGCCGCGACGGGATGGTGGGTGTTCGCGTGCCGCAGCTCAACCCCGCGATCTGGCGCTACGCCATTGAGGACGCAGGCGCGGGCGCGATGCTCTGGCGCGATGAGCGCGGGGAGATCGCCGCGTTCAACATGGCGCATCGCTCCGGGATCGAAGGATGGATGGGGCCACTGGCCGTGCGCACCGACCGTCAGGCGGGTGGTGTGGGGAAGGAGATGGTTCGCGAAGGTGTGGAGTATCTGAAGCGCTCGGGCGCAAAGGTCATCGGCCTCGAGACCATGCCGCGCACCATGGACAACATCGGCTTCTACTCGTCGCTTGGATTTCTCCCGGGGCGCCTGACGGTGACGTTGACGCTGGAGGCGGTGGCAAGCGACGCGCACGCCACCCTGTTCGGGCGCCTGCCCGCTTCCGATCGCGATGATGCCCTCGGCGAATGCCGGGCGCTGGTTGACGGACTCATACCGGGCTACGACTTCGCCCGCGAGATCGAGCTGACCGATGAGCTGTCACTGGGCGACACGGTCCTGATCCACCGGGACGGCGCGCTTGCCGGGTATGCACTGTACCACACGATGCCGCTGGTGGAGGGTCGGGTGCGCGAGGAGCTTCGCGTTCTCAAGCTGGTGCTTGCGAGGGACGATCTCCTTCCCGAGATGATCCGCGCGCTGACGGACCTGGCGCGAAAGAGCGGGACACGCCGAGTCGCGTTTCGTCTCCAGGGGGAGTATCTGGAGGCCTATCAGCGCGTCTTTGGTGCCGGCGCCCGGGTGCGCTGGACTGACCTGAGAATGGCGCTCGCCGAATGTCCCGAGCGGATCGTGCGTGGAGGCGTGGTGCTTTCGAACTGGGAGATTTGAGAAGCTATTGCGTATTACGTACTGCGTAGGTGGGGCGTG
>JBKJRV010000368.1:0-11749 GCA_046593115.1 Gemmatimonadaceae bacterium | reverse complement strand
AAAACTCCAGGATGACGAATCGCCCTCCCTTCTGAAGCACCCGGGCCGCCTCGGCCATCGCCGCATCGACATCCACAACGTTGCGGATGCCGAAGGCCACGAGGGCACCGGCAGCAGCGGCATTCGGGAGTGGAAGTTCGAGGGCGTCGGCAACCACCGTGGACACGGGCCTCCGGGCAACCTTGTGCCGTCCGGCGCGCAGCATGGGCTCCGCAAAATCCGCGGCGAGGACACGCCCGCGAAATCCGGGTTGCACCGCCAGCTCCGCCGCGACATCCAGCGTCCCGGCGCAAAGATCCAGATACAGTCCGGCCGGTTCACGCTCCCAGCCAAGCGAAGCGATCGCCTTCCGTCGCCACCGCCGATCAATGTTGAAGCTCAGCAAATGGTTCAGCAGATCATAGCGCGGAGCGATCTGCGTGAAGACGCCACGAACGTAGTTTCGCTTCACCGCCCCGGTGGAGCTCGCCGCCTCACGTGCCTTGTTGTCAACGCCAGTGGCCATCGCGAAAAGTTGCCAGCGCGTGCGCGACGGGGCAAGCGGTGCGCTGGTAGCACGCCTGACGGCGAGTTAACTTCTGGCGACCCGCCGCCGGCAGGCGCGTCCTGATTTCACCCGCGCATGCTGGATGACCAAGGTCCTCGATCTCACCAACCTACCGGACGCCGACGTCGTTGCTCTCGCCCAGCAAGGGCGCGAGCGCGCGTTCCGTGAGCTCATTCGGCGCTATGAGCGACCGGTGTTTTCGCTCATCTTCCGGATGGTCCGCGATCGCGAGACCGCGGAGGACCTCGCGCAGGAAGCGTTCATCAAGGTCCTCAATCACATCGATCGATACCGGCCGGAATTCAAGTTTTCCAGCTGGCTGTTCAAGATCGCCAATAACGTCTCGATCGACTTCCTGCGAAAGCGCCAGCTCCCGACCATCAGCATCGACGGCTCTCCAATGGCCGCGAGCGCTGCCGAAGTAGAGGCGACCTCCTTTGACGTAGCGGTCCGCGCGGAGTCGGCTCTCGAAGAGATGGAATCACGCGAGCTCGGCTCGGCCATCGAGAAGGCCATCGCCACACTTCGTCCCGAGTACCGTTCCTGCATCATGCTCCGGCATGTCGAGGGGCGCTCATATGAGGAAATCGCGGCCACGCTCGATCTGCCGCTGGGCACGGTGAAGACGTACATCCACCGGGCTCGGCATGAGCTCCGGGAAGCGCTCGAGCACCTCCGGGAGTGAGGGTCCCCACCGGGGCCCCGTGATGCGGGGCACCAAAACGGGCTAATTCCTTGATCTGAAACCCATTACCAGCGTCCACCGTAGGAGTTTTCGTGAAACGGCATCTGCTTCCAAACGAGATCGATCTGCTGCTCGACGGCGAGGTCGGATTCGGCGTTACGCCGCTGAAGGCGCACGTCCGTAGCTGCGAGGAATGTCGAACCAGCCTGGAAGAGGCGCGCACTGTCGTGACGGCGCTCGAGCATCTGCCCCACCTCGCGCCTTCGCCGCTCTTCGCCAACCGGTTAATGAGCCAGGTGCCGGTGTTCGTGCCATGGCACGTCGCGGCGCTCGACAGTGCGCGGCGGTACGTGCCCCGGTCACAACCCGTGCGGTATCTCGTCGGCGCACTCGCGGCCTCCATGGCACTGGTCATTACATCGCTGTCGCTCTGGATGCTCACCCGCGCCGACATGCTCGTGTTCTTCGCGGATCTCGTGGCGTCCCGGACACGCGAGTTTCTGGTGGGCGCCGCTGGCAACGTCCTCGCCGGGACGTTTGGCGAGCCGGCGTTGCGCCTGCTGCGGGACAGCGGACTTCCTGGTACTGCCCTGGCTCTCGCAGTCGTGCTGACCGCGACCGTGGCCGTGGCGTTTGGGATGCGCGCGCTCGTCGGGGTGGCCAGCCGGCGTCGGAGCTGAGCGTGATGCTGTTCCAACGAACGCTCCTTGTCCTCGCCATCGCCGGCGCCGCACCGGGCCTGTCCGCGCAGGGCAATGTGCCGCCTGGTGCTTCGGATGCGCTGCGTCGCGACATCGCTCGCAGTGCGCGCGACCCGCAGGCGGTGCCCCTCCCCCCTGCCGACAGTTTTGCAATGGGCGGACGGGTGATTGAAGCCGGAACCACTGTCGTGGGACGAGTGGCCTCAGCGTATGGGGATCTGGTGGTTCGTGGGACGGTGAATGGCGACGCCATCGCGGTCGATGGCGATGTGGTGGTGCAGGGCGCGGGGCGCATCACCGGTGACGCGCTGGCCATCCGTGGGCGGGTACGGCTCGTGGGCGGGACGGTAGAGGGTGAAATGCGCACCCTGTCCAGTCTGATTACCGGCGAACGGGTAGCGCCCGCGATGAGCGGCGCGGCTCGAACGAAGCGCGCGGTCTACATTGCTGGCAGCGTTCTCGCCATCCTGTTGCTCCTGGGGATCGGTGTGCTGCTGTTTGCCGGTGATAATCTTGCAGGCGTGGTGGACACGCTCGAACGCCGGTTTGCGCGGTCGTTCCTGGTGGGCATGGCGGGTCAGCTGGCGCTCGTTCCCGTGCTGTTGCTTATGCTGACCGCGCTGGCGATAACACTGATTGGTATCCTGCTCATTCCGTTCGCCGCTGTCGCGTATGTCCTCGCCGCCGCCGGGCTGTTTACGCTGGGCTTTGTCGCGATTGCCAAGGTCACTGGAAAAACAATCATTCGTCCCGCGATCGACAGCAGCGACGAGCGGCGTGCGGCGCTTCGCGCGCTGACGGTCGGTGTGTTGGTCTATCTCGTCGTATGGCTGCTCGCCGCGGCCTTCACCTGGTCGCCCGTTGCCGGAGCCGTGCTTCGTGTGCTTGCCGCGATCATTACGTGGGTGGCGGTCACGGCTGGTGCGGGGGCGGTCATACTCTCGCGTGCGGGTACCCGGCGGGCGACACCGTCGCTTCCGCGGCCGGAGATGGAAGATAGTCGCTCGTGGGAAACACCTACCCCGGTGTCCGGCGTAGTCGCCGCGCGGCGGCCGACACCTGCGCCCATGCAGAAATTGTGATGAGACGTCTCGCGATGCTTTCCGCGGTGCTGTGCCTGGCCGGGCTTCCGCTCCCTGCGCAGCACTGGCGCGAGATGGAGGTCTCGCGACAACTCCGGGACACCGGTGAGCATCGCGTACGCGTGCAGTATGGCGCCGGCACTCTCGTCGTCACGCCAGCGCCGGGCTCCCTGCTCTATCAAATGCAGCTTCGCTACGACGAGGACAGTGGCGAACCCGTGCACTTCTTCGATACCACGGCGCGGAGGCTGACCGTCGGTCTCGACAAGCAGACCATGCGCCTCGCGCGTTCCATGCGGGGCAATCGCGGCGAGTTGCGCCTGGCGCTGTCCAATCAGGTCCCCATCGACCTCACGCTCGATCTTGGTGCGGTCAAGGCAGACCTCGATCTCACGGGACTCCAGTTGAGCGGCTTGCGGCTGTCCTCGGGGGCGACCGAAATGCGCGTTCGCGTGGACAGTGCCAACGCGGTGACCATGGACATGCTGGAGATCAACGTTGGCGCCGCCAGCCTCCGTATTGATGGCGTAGCGAATCTCAACGCCGCCCGGGTTCGTGCAAATGTCGGAGTGGGCGAGCTGGAGATGGATTTCTCGGGCGAGTGGACCCGTGACGTTGAGGCGACGGTGGATCTGGCCCTTGGGCACGTCAAGCTTCGGGTCCCCTCGGAGGTCGGCGTGCGGATCGAGATCGACCGGTTCCTGACCTCCTTTGAGCGCGACAATTTCACCAGGCGCGGCAGCGCGTATTTCAGCCGGAACTGGGACGATGCGAAGTATCATCTCGAGGTGAAGGTCAACGCCGCCCTGGGGAGTGTCGAGGTAGATCATAGATAGCGCGTGGTGCGTGGTGCGTGGTGCATGTGCGTGGTGCGCGGACCGACCCCCGCATGGCCGTACTGGCTTCCCGGGGTTTTTCTTACGCAATACGCAGTACGCAATACAGTGGCATATCCCCTGCCCTACTCCTCGCCCATGATCCTCAAAGGCTACAACGTCGGCCCCCTGCTGCAGCGCACCGGCAAGGAAATTCTCGACGATGGCGTCCCCGGTCTCGCCGCGCAGACCGCCTACTATTTCTTCTTCTCGCTGTTTCCGCTCTTTCTTTTTCTGGCCCCGCTGCTCGGCTTTCTGGGCGACAAGGAAAAGACCTTCGGATGGCTGCTCGCGCAGCTCGGCTCCGCGGTTCCAGGCGAAGGGATCGAGTTGATCCGGGGCGTGGTGACGGACGTCGTGTACGCGGAGAACGCTCCAGGCATCATGTCAGTGGGCGCCCTCCTCGCCATTTGGGCGGGATCTAACGTCTTCACGGCGCTCATCGACGCCTTGAACACCGCGTACGACGTTGCTGAAACGCGCCCGTGGTGGAAAAAGCGGCTGATCGCGGTCGTCGCGGTCATGGGCTCGGGCATCGTCCTGCTCAGTACCGCGGCCATTATCCTGGGCGGCTCGCGGCTGGCGCACTGGATGACTGACCAGCTCGGACTCAGCTCCGGGGTGGCGACCGCCTGGTCGTACATCCAGATCCCGATCGCCTTCACCATGCTCGTGATCCTCGCGTGGCTTATATACATCTATCTGCCCAACGTGTCCCAGAAGAAGCAGCGCGCCCTCACCGGTGCGATTGCCGCCGCGGTCCTGTGGATCCTGGTCACGCTGCTGTTCCGCCTGTACGTCGCCAATTTCGGCTCCTACAATGCCACGTATGGAACGATCGGCGGAGTCATCGTGCTGATGACGTGGATGTATCTGTCGATGCTGGTGCTTCTCAGTGGCGGTGAATTGAACTCGGAGCTGGAACACGGCACCGGTGCGGTGACGCCGCCATCCGGCGCTGTCTATCTCGGGCGTATCACCACCGGAGACGGTCCCGGATTGTCGTCTACCGAGCGCGTCGTGCGGTCCGCGCCGACGCAGGTCGAAGGCGGTTAGAACTCGGTCAGCGCCAGACGTAGGCGGCGGCTAGATCGCAGTCAGCTCCAGACGCACCCAGACGGCGGGTAGACCTCGGCCAGGTCTAGACGCTCACCCGTTTCCAGCGCCCAAGCCACCACAGCACCATCATCGCGATGCCGCGACCCGCGGCCGTCAGCGAGATCACCCACCAGATCCCTGCGGTCCCCCATCGCATCGCTGCCCACGCGGTGAGCGGGATGCGGGCGGCGCTGAACAGCGTCGATGCCACCATGGGTGACACCGAGGCACCCGCTCCTCCCAGTGCGCCTTCCAGTACAAGCTCGCTGCAAATGAACAGCTGCGACAGCGCCGCGATGCGCAGGTATCGGGCGCCCTCCGCGATCACGGCCGGATCCGTGGTAAACAGGCCGGCCAGCGCCTCCGGTATCAGCAGTTGCACCACGCAAGCGACGATGCCCGGCGCGCTTGCATAGGCAACGATCAGCCAACCGGCACGCTCGGCGCGATCGACGCGGCCAGCGCCAAGGTTCTGTCCCACGATGGCAGCAGCGCTGACTCCGAAGCCGAGGCCGATCATGAACATCCAGCTTTCGACGCGGTGGCCGACTCCGAGTGCGGCCAGCGCTGGCGTGCCGAAGTCCGTCGTCGTTCTCGCAATGAAGATGTAGATCAGGCTGAACAGCACGCCGGTGAGCGCGACCGGCAGACCAATGCGGGACACCGTCGCCACCGTCGCGCGGCGCAGGGGCCCATCGGTGATCATCTTCCGCCGCGCGAGAATCACCACACCGACGACGAATGCTGCCCCGCGCGTCGCAATCGTCGCGATGGCGGCTCCGGCGATGCCCATAGTGGGAAAAGGTCCCCATCCCAGAATGAGCAGTGGGTCGAGCACGATGGTGACCGCGACCGATCCGGCGAGCAGCAGGAACGGCGTCCGCGTGTCACCCGCCGCGCGAAAACCGGCATCGATGGCGAAGAATCCGTACACGAGCGGCGCGCCGAGGAGGTAGATGCCAAGGTACTCTCGTCCGAGAGCCGTGGCGTCGGGTGGCGTCTGCATGAGGGCGAAGAGCTCATCAAGCAGCAGCAATCCAATGACGGCCACCACCGCGCCCATCAGGAGGGTGAAGCGCAGCATCTCGCCGACGACGCGGGCGGCTTCCTCGGGCCGATGTTCCCCGTGGCGTCGCGCCGCCACCGCGGTCAGCCCCACGCTCACCATCTCGGCGAGCGATACCACCATCCAGATCCAGAACATGGACGCGGTCACGGCCGCGAGTCCGCTGGACCCGATGCGCGTGCCCACCCAGTAGGCGTCTACCGAGAAGAACAGCGTCATCAGCAGGTTCGACATGACCGCCGGAATCGCGAGCCGGGCGATCACGCGACCCAGTGGATCGTCAACGAGGGCCCGGCGGTCGCCTGACGCGACGATCGTCGTGGCCATGCTCTCGTGCCCCTCAAACGGGAACGCGGCCACCGAATCGGAATCGGCTGGCCGCGTCTCGTTCAGTGGAGCCTTGTCCTGCGCGGTCACCGCGGAGGGAGACTCACCGCATTCGCGATCTGCGCCGCGATCGCGATCAGGGCCTGGGATGCCTCGCTCTCCAGGTCACTCGCCAGGATGGGCTGTCCGGCGTCGCCCCCCTCCTGCACGGCCACCGAAAGCGGAATCCTGCCAAGGAGCGGGAGTCCGAGCTCGGCGGCGAGACGCGCGCCGCCACCCGAGCCGAAAATATTGGTCTTCTCTCCGCAATGATCGCAACTGAACCAGCTCATGTTCTCGACGATCCCGAGGACCGGTACGCCAACGCGCTCAAACATTTTTGCACCGCGCAACGCGTCGCCGGTTGCGACCTCCTGCGGCGTGGTGACGATCACTGCCGCATGGACGTTCGTCGCCTGGACGAGGGAGAGCTGAGCGTCGCCGGTACCGGGGGGCATGTCCACGATGAACCAGTCGAGCGTGCCCCACTCGACATCCCGGAGGAACTGCGTAATCACCTTCATGATGATCGGCCCGCGCCAGATCGCCGGCTGATCGCGCTCCACGAGGAACCCGATGCTCATGACCTTGATGCCGTGGGCCTCGAGCGGAATAATCCGGTTGTCCCGCACCTGCGGTGCCCCCGCGGCACCCAGCATTCTCGGAATGTTCGGTCCGTAGATGTCCGCATCCATCAGGCCGACGCGCGCGCCGGTGCGCGCGAGCGCGAGCGCAAGGTTGGTCGACACCGTGGACTTCCCCACGCCACCCTTGCCGCTGGAGATCGCCACCACGCGGCCAAGGTGCGGATAGGCTACGGGCGTCGGCGCGGCAACGGTCCGCGGCGCCGCCGTGCGAGGCTGCTCCATCACCGGCAGTGCGCGGGATGCTCCTCCGGTACGCGCCGGGGGCGCTGCAGGTGGTGCCACACGCGACGCATCCTCGATGTCCACGCGGACCGCGGTCACGCCAGCGACGCCTTCCACGGCCTGACGGACGGAGCGCGCCAGCGTCGCATCATCGCTGGCGGCAAGACGCAGCGTGAGGCGCACCTGTCCTTCCGTGGTGGTGGCGACATTATCCACCATCTCCGACGCGACCACGTCGAGGCCACTCCGTTCGTTGCGGACCTGTTTGAGGGCAGTGTCGATCCTCTGTCGAAGCGACTCAGCCATGGGGCACTTCGTCTTCCAGAATGACGCTCCGGATCTCGGGAACACGCATGCGGAGGCGGACCTCGATGGCGCTGCGCAAATGGCTCAGGGGCACATCACATTCCGCACAATCGCCGCGCAGGCTCACGCGCGCTACGCCGCTGTCCCGTTCGAAGCCAATGAGGTGGACCCCGACCGCGTGACCGGGCAGCGACGGACGCAGCTCGGCCAGGGCCTCGCGGATGCGTACCTCGATCCGGGTGCTCTCGTTGCTTCTGCGCCAGAACACCATGCTCGGGATCAGGATGGATTAACGAGTGACCGGCACGCGACCGACCATGGCACGCGCCGCCTTCAGCACCGATCCCTGCACGTCCTCAAGCGTTCCCTGAATGAGCGCCCCGGACGCCTTCGCGTGCCCCCCACCGCCGAACTGCTGCGCCAGCCGGTGCACATCGGTATCGCCGGTACTGCGAAACGACACTTTCACTTTTCCATGACCGAGATCGCGAAACAGCAGGGCTATTCGCATTCCCGTGATGGAGCGCGGATGCTCCACAATGCCGTCGAGATCCTCGGAGCGCAGGCCGTGACGCTCGACGGCGCCCGGCGCCACGTGCAGCCACGCGATGCCATGATCGGCATCAACTTCCAGTGTGCCGAGCGCTTCCGCGAGCAACCGAATGCGACCCAGCGGCGCCGACGCGTAGATACGCTGGTACATGCGCTCGGGGTCTACGCCGCACTCCAGCAGTCGCGCGGCGATGGCATGCGCACGCGGCGATGTGTTGCTGAAGCGAAAGCCACCGGTATCAGTCAGGATCGCGGTGTAGAGCGCGGTCGCGATGGCCGGCGTGATGGAGAGGCCGAGCACTTCCGCGACATCGAAGATCAGTTCCCCCGTCGAGCAGGCCGTGGCATCGGACAGCACCACATCGCTCACGGGCTCGTCGGACTCCAGGTGATGGTCAATCACGATTTTTGGGACCGACATCGCGCGCACGGTATCACCCAGCACACCGAGTCGCTTGACGTCGGCAATATCGAGAACGACGATCACTTCCGCCGTCCGCAGCGCGCCCGCGCCTTCGCTGGTCCGGTCCCGAACTCCGTCGTCCAGTAGAAATCGGTAGGGTGCCGGCCACGGGGTCGGGTTGACGATCCACACATCCGTCCCGAGCTGCGCGAGCAGCCCGGCAAGAGCACACTCGGACCCGCAACCATCCCCATCGGCGTTCACATGTGTCGAGATCGCCACTCGGCGGCCGGCGCGGAGGGTGTCCGCGAAACGGTCGATGGCGTCTCGCCGATGCGGCGGAACGACTATGGGGTCGGCTACTGGAATCGGCATTGAGGTCGGATGTACAAGCGGCGCCCACAGGTGGGGCGCCGCTTGAATGTAACCGACGCGACGGCTAGTCGCCTGTGACGACCCCGCTCTCCCTGCGTCCGAGCCTCGAATTCCGCTTGCCGTACACAAAGTAGATCACGAGCCCGATCGCGAGCCAGATGAAGAGCCGCATCCAGGTATCAAAGGGAAGTCCGAGCATCAGCCCGAGGCAGCTGAGAATGCCCAGTACCGGCACCAGTGGGACCAGCGGTGTCTTGAAGGCACGGGGCAGGTTCGGCTGCGTGCGCCGCAGCACGAGCACACCGAAGCAGACGACCACGAACGCGAACAGGGTTCCGATACTCACGAGCTCTCCAAGCAAGCCGATCGGAAACAGTCCCGCCACGATCGCCGCGACGACGCCGGTAATCATGGAGGTGATGTGCGGCGTCTTGAACTTTGGATGCACCTTGCCGAAGACCGGGGGCAGCAACCCGTCACGGGACATGGAGTAGAAGATGCGCGGTTGCGCCATCAGCATGACCAGCACGACCGACGCGAGACCGGCGACCGACCCGATCGCGATCGGAATCTTGAGCCAGGACAGTCCGGAGCCACCGTAGCCAAGCGCTACCAGCACCGGGGCGGGATCGTTCAGCTCCTTGTACGGCGCCAGCCCGGTCATGACGAGAGCCATCAGGATATAGAGCACCGTGCAGATGGCCAGCGAGCCCAGAATGCCGATCGGCATGTCCTTCTGCGGATTCTTGGCTTCCTGTGCAGTGGTGGACACTGCGTCGAATCCGATGTACGCGAAGAAGATCACCCCCGCGCCTCGCAGAATACCGCTCCACCCGAATTCGCCGAATTTCCCGGTGTTCTCGGGAATGAACGGCTGCCAGTTGTCGGCGTTGACGAACATGAAGCCGAAACCGATGACGAGGAAAATGATCGCGACCTTGATAAACACGATCACGTTGTTGAACCCGGCCGATTCCTTGATGCCGATCACGAGAATGACCGTCATCGCAAGGATCAGCAGCACCGCCGGGATGTTGAGGATGGCCCCCGTCTGCGCCAGACCGTCGGCTTGCGTATAGGAGAAGGGAGCGTTCGTCCACTGCCCCGGGAGCGTCATGCCGAAGTAGCCAAGCAGCTTCACGAAGTTGCCGGACCATCCGACCGCCACCGTCGCGGCGCCGAAGAGATATTCGAGCATGAGATCCCAGCCAATGATCCAGGCGACGAACTCACCCAGCGTGGCGTAGGCGTACGTGTATGCACTCCCGGCGATCGGGATCATGCTGGCGAACTCGGCGTAGCAGAGGCCGGCAAAGAGACACGCCAGTCCCGCGGCGACCATGGAAAGCACGACCGCCGGTCCGGCGTATTGGGCCGCCGCGTTCCCCGTCAGCACAAAGATTCCTGCTCCAATGATGGCGCCGATGCCCAGCAGCGTCAGGTTCCATGCACCGAGCGTGCGCTTCAGCGAGTGCTCGTTCTCGACAGACGCTTCCGCCTGAAGTTCGGTGATGCTTTTGGTGGTCCACAAACCCATGTGAATGCTCCCGGGATGATACGCGGGCCGCGCCCAGTGAAGGCGCGGCGGAAGGAACCAAGTCGCCGCGCAAGTTTCGGAGGCGGCTACGCCTTTGTCAAGCGCGAACGACGAAGCGCTCTCTAGAGTGAATAGTTGGGCGCTTCGCGGGTAATCTGTACGTCGTGCGGATGCGACTCGCGCAGACCGGCTGTGGTGATGCGGACGAATTCCGTTTCCGTGCGCAGCGCTTCGATGGTGCCACACCCCACGTAGCCCATGCCGCTTCGCAGCCCACCGATCATCTGGTAGAGTACGTCGCCCACGGGACCCTTGTAGGGCACGCGCCCCTCAATACCTTCGGGCACAAGCTTGCGCAGCGACATCTCGCCCTCCTGGAAATAGCGGTCGGCGCTGCCATCCTGCATGGCGCTGAGACTCCCCATACCGCGCACCATCTTGAAGCGCCGGCCTTCCGCGAGAAACGCTTCGCCCGGACTCTCTTCGGTGCCGGCGAGCATGGACCCCATCATCACCGACGACGCGCCAGCCGCGAGCGCCTTCACGAGATCGCCGGAATACTTGATGCCGCCGTCCGCAATCACCGGGATGTCGCCGGCGCCCGCGACCGCTTCGAGCACGGCCGTCAACTGCGGAACGCCCACCCCGGTAACAATCCGCGTCGTGCAGATGGAACCGGGGCCTACACCAACCTTCAACGCATCGACCCCACGGTCAACGAGCGCCTCGGCCCCGGCTCGAGTCGCGATGTTGCCCGCCACGAGCTGCACGTCCGGAAAGGCCTCGCGGATTTCGGCGGTCGCGCGGAGGACGCCCTCGCTGTGCCCGTGTGCGGTGTCGATCACGAGCACGTCCACGCCAGCGTCCACGAGGGCCCGCGCGCGGTCGAAGTAATCGCCACCCGCTCCGAGCGCGGCGGCGCAGCGCAGCCGCCCGTGCTGGTCCTTGTTCGCATTCGGATACTGACGCCGCTTGTGGATGTCCTTCACCGTGATCAATCCGCGCAGCGTCCCATGCTCGTCAACGACCGGCAACTTCTCCACCCGATGCTTGGCCAGGATGGCCTCTGCTTCATCGAGGGTGGTGCCTTCCGGCGCGGTCACCAGACGCTCCCGCGTCATCGTTTCGCGCAGCGGACGGTCGAGGCTGCGCTCGAACTGGAGATCGCGATTGGTGATGATCCCCACGAGCTTGCCCTCGCGATCCACGATCGGGACACCGGAAATCCGGAACCGCTGCATGAGCGCATTGGCCTCGCGCAGCGTCGCCTCGGGGCTCAGCGTGATG
>JBKJRV010000323.1:0-4667 GCA_046593115.1 Gemmatimonadaceae bacterium | reverse complement strand
GCCCTGAGATCGGCTGGGTCCGGCCGCGGCGCTATTCCGGGGCCGGCCTCAGTCCTCCGGCAGGGTTCCTCAGTTGCTGAAGAAGAACCCTCCGCCCGAGCCTTCGAATCGCGGGTTCACCACGTTGTTAAAGATCGAACCGAACGTGTAGCTCAGCCCGAAGTAGGTGAAGTATCGGTACGAGGTCTCGATCTCCCGCAGGCCCAGGATGGTCTGGAGCGGCGACACTTCCGTTTTCGCGAGCGACAGCTGATTGCTGACGAGCGAGTAACTCCCGAAGAAGTTGGCCGAAAGTCCTTTGTAGATTCGAAACTCGCCGTCGCCAAACAGATTGATGCTGTTCTTGGACAGGTCGAAGAAATACTGATTGCCGCTGGCCGACAGGGATACCGATCCCCACTTCTGCTTGGCATCGAGCGATACGAGCAGGTAGTGATCCCACCGGTTTTCCCGGACCCGCCCGAAGAGCGTCGTGTCCCGGTAGAGAAAGCGATTGGCGTTGATTCCGTAGCGAAAGGTGAGCTGCCGGCGCGTAGACTGTGAGTACGGGAACAGGTCGTATTCAATAGCCGGCCCCACCTGTACCGACAGCTTCTGATTCGAATAGGTCGCCGAATTGACCGAGGCGTCCGCGCCCGCCGACCAGTGCTCTCCCAGGCTTTTCACCATCAGCGCACTGCTGCCGTAGCTGTAGGAGTAATTCCGTGTTGTGTCGGCGTTGATGAGCGTATCGCCGGAGGCATTGATCAACACTCTGCGGAAGACGTACTGCGACTTGCCGTACGATCCGTTGGTCGACAGTCGCACCTTCCATTGCTCAGTCGTCCGGTTCGCCGAAATATTTCCATGGTAGTTCTGGCGGCTGCTGCGTGACTCCCCGTTGAGATTGCCATTCAGCCGCGTGCGAAACACCCAGTAGTTCCACGGGTCGCGCGCCGCCTTTTTTGCGGAGTCCTTCAGGGTGGGTGCGTCGTAGGTGAGCTTGAGACGCCCTGCCATCGGGGTGCTTGCTGCGTAGCGCGCGAGTCCGAGCTTGAAGATGTTAGCCAGCCCCTGACGACGTTCGTCATCGGTGGCGGTGGGGTTCGAAACGAACTTGAGGATCTGGTCGCTTCCCGCGAATCGATTCCGTCCCACGAAGGTCAGCGTGTACTCCTGGCCGCCGCTCCCGGTGCGCTGCGAGGTGACCAGCAGGTGAATGTCTGAATCCTGCCGATCGCGCACCCAGTCAACGAAGGTGATCTCGGTACGGAAGAAGTTGAAATCGCACTGGACGTTCTGACAGTCGAGAAAAACGCGGACCGCGTCGCCTCCCCGACTGCTCGTGTCCGTCGTCTGCTGTGCCAGCGCCGGTGCGCCCACCATTGCGAGCAGTAGTGCAAACCGGAGCATGATATGTCGAATCGGCATGAGGAAGCGGGGTCGGAGTGAGGGGGTAAGGTGACATGCTGCATCCGCGGCGGGTAGTCTTGCACCTGCACCGCCCTCCTTCGACACCGGAACTACCACTGGCGTTGCTGCTTCCGTGTGCAGAACTTCACGCGATGAGCACAACGGCAGCGACGACGGTGACGGAGCAGGGTCTCGTTCGCGCGATGGGCACGCGCGCACTGACGGCCGGCATCATCAATGTCATTATTGGCGGCGGCATTTTTGCGCTGCCAGCGGCGGTGGCCCTCGGTGTGGGGAGTGCGGCGCCGATTGCCTACCTGGTGTGCGCCGTGGCAATGGGGCTGATCGTGCTCTGCTTTGCTGAAGCGGGAAGCCGGGTGTCGCTCACGGGCGGGCCATACGCGTATGCGGAGGTCGCCTTCGGTCCGTACGTCGGCTTCCTGTGCGGCGTGCTGCTGTGGCTCACCGCGTGCTTCGCCACGGCCGCCGTGTCCACGGTATTCTCGGGAACGCTCGCGCGACTCGTACCGGCGCTGTCGGGGCGCGTCGTGGAAGTGATCGTACTTGCCCTGCTGTTCGGATCACTCGCAGCCGTGAATGTGCGCGGAGTGGGTCAGGCATCGCGTCTGAATGAGATCACGACGCTCGGAAAGCTGCTTCCCCTCGGGTTGTTCGTCGTTGTCGGCGCATTCTTCGTGCGGCCTGACTATCTCGCACTCGGGCCGCTTCCGTCCGCCGATACGCTGGGCGCGACGACGTTGACGCTGATTTTCGCGTTCGCCGGTCTCGAGGCGGCGCTCGTGCCGAGCGGCGAAGTAAAGGATCCGCCGAGGACCGTACCGCGGGCGCTGTTCGCCGCGATTGCGCTCGTGACGGTGATGTACATCGCGATCCAGTTCGTCGCCCAGGGGATTCTGGGACCGTCGCTCGCGGATCCCGCGATCGGACGCGCGCCGCTGGCGACCGCGGCGGGGCGATTCATGGGCTCGGGTGGCGCGCTGCTGATGCTCATCGGCGCGGCGATCTCGACCTTCGGCTACGTGAGCGGCATGACCCTCGCAACTCCCCGTGCGCTCTACGCCTTTGGCCGCGACGGCTTCGTGCCTCGCGCGCTCGGTGCCGTCCACCCACGGTTCCACACGCCGCATGTCGCGATCGTGGTGCAGACCATTATCGCGTTTCTGCTCGCCGCGTCCGGCACCTTTATCCAGCTCGTGAATCTCGCGAACATCTCCGTGCTGTTGCTCTATCTCACCTGCTGCATCGCCGCGTGGGAGCTGAGGCGGCGCAACGTGCGCGCGGAGGGCGGCATCCCGTTCCGAGTGCCGGGCGGAGGAGTAATTCCCTGGCTGGCGGCGGCGGTCATCATTGGCATGCTGCTCAGCGCAACGCAGAAGGAAATGCTCGTCGTCGGACTGGCGCTTGGTGTCGCGACGCTCGTGTTCTTCGTGACACGAAGCCACCGGAAGACCCTCAAAACTGCCGTGGCGACGTGAGCGACCGGCTGCTGGCGTTTCGTCCGGAGTTTCCGATCCTGGAGCGCACGACCTATCTGGTCTCGAACTCTCTGGGCGCCATGCCGCGGTCGGTTCCCGACCGTCTGGCCGAGTATGTGGATGCGTGGGGCGAGCAGGGGGTGAGGGCGTGGGCGCAGGGGTGGTGGCAGATGCCCGTGGATGTCGGCAACGAGATCGCGCCGCTGATCGGAGCGGGACCCGGGGAGATCGTGATGATGCCCAACGTCTCGATTGCGCAGGCGACCATCCTGTCGGCGATTCCGTTCGACGGCGGGCGGGATACGATCGTGATGACCGCACTGGACTTTCCATCGGTGCGGTACGTGTACGAATCGCTGGCGCCGAAGCTGGGCGCGCGCATTGTCACCGTGGCATCGGAGGATGGCATCGGCATCGATGCCGATGCAGTCATCGCCGCGATCGACGAGAGAACACGACTGGTGGCGATTTCGCACGTGCTTTTTCGCTCTGCGTTCGTGATGGACGCAGCGCGAATCGCCAAGCGCGCTCGTGACGTCGGTGCACTGGTGGCCCTGGATGCGTTCCACTCGGTGGGCGTGATGCCGGTTTCGGTCGCCGACCTCGGCGCGGACTTCCTGACGGGCGGTGTGCTCAAGTGGCTTTGTGGCGGGCCGGGCGGGGCATTCCTGTATGTGGCGGCTGGTGTGCGCGACCGGCTGGCGCCTGCGCTCACCGGTTGGCAGGCGCATGCACGTCCCTTCGGGTTCGAATCCGAGATGGAGTACGCAACAGGTGCCTTTCGATGGTTGAACGGGACGCCGGTCATTCCCGCGCTGTATGCGGCCACCGAGGGGCCTCGCATCCTCCGCCGCGCGGGCATCGCAGCGGTGCGCGAGAAGAGTGTGCGTCAGACCTCTCGCTTGATCGAGCTGGCCGATGCCCGCGGCTTCAAGGTCAATGCACCGCGCGACCCGGCAAAGCGCGGGGGGACGGTGGCGGTGGACATACCCAACGGGTACGAGGTGTCGCAGTTCCTGCTGTCGCGCGACATCCTCGTGGATTACCGCGAGGGCGCCGGGGTGCGAATCGCGCCGCACTTCTATACGAGCGACGACGAGCTCGAGCTCGCGTTCTCTGCCATTGACGAGGCGGTCGCGGGGGGGTGGAAGGGATTTGAGGGGAAGAGAGGGGTGGTTACCTGAACTGTTGCGTGTTGCGTATTGCGTGTTGCGTAGAAAAACCTCGGGCCATCCACTCGACGGCTCTACGCTATCTCAAATCGGGCTATCTGACCCTCTGAAATGCCGTTACTTTCTGTGCGAGCGCGTTCGCCCGGAATTGAACTGCTGTCCATGCAGTTCACGCAGTACGCAATACGCAGTACGCAATACGAATGCGCCTTTCGCTCCCCGCCAGACTTTCCCATACCTGTCGCCCCATGCCCACCACGCCGAAAATGCTCCGCAAGCAGTACACGAACACCGACCACCCGGTTGTCGTCCTGCGGTTCGAGGACGGTCACGAGATCAAGGTGACCAAGGGGGCGGGGAAGTCCTTCAACATCTACAGCGGTGAGTCGGTGAAGATTCTCGCCATGTATGATGCGGCATCGGCCGAGCGGGAGCTGATCGAGGCGCGCAAAGCCGACGATTTCGCCGACGCAAAATAGATGGCGCGCCGGGCCTGCCTGCTGGCGTTGCTGCTGACACTTCCTGCATGCGCCGCTGCGCAGCGGCCCGATAGCCCGGCAGGCCGCAACGAAAAGCAGCAATCAGCCCGCGTGGTGCAAAAAGACAC
>JBKJRV010000183.1:0-4120 GCA_046593115.1 Gemmatimonadaceae bacterium | reverse complement strand
GCTACGCCGTATGAAGGTGAGCTCGTTCACCGTGGGCGCATTCCAGGAGAACACCTACCTCGTGGTTGACGAGGAGAGTGGCCAGTGCGTGCTGATTGACCCCGGTGCCGAAGGCGAACGACTGGTGAAGGCGGTGCGCGCATCCGGAGCCGCGCTCGTGGCCATTTGGCTGACGCATGCGCACCTCGATCACGTCGGCGCCGTGGCGGCAGTGAAGCGGGCGTTTGACGTGCCCATCTACCTCCATCCGCTTGATCGCTCGCTGTATGACCGGGCGGACCGTCAGGCGGCCGCGTACGGCTTGCCCTTCGAGCAGCCCCCGGCGCCGGATCGCGAGCTCGCGGAGGGCGAGGACGTGGTGCTGGGCGATCTGGCGTTCGAGGTCATGCATGTGCCGGGTCACGCGGCTGGCCACGTCATTTTTCTGCATGGAGACCTCGCCTTCGTCGGCGATCTGATTTTCGCGGGCTCCATCGGACGCACCGACCTGCCGGGGTCGAACCCGCAGGACATGACGGACTCGCTCGAACGCGCGGCCACCCTGCCGCCCGGGACGGTGCTGTACCCGGGACATGGTCCTGCGACCACGATGGAACGCGAGCTGGCGTCGAATCCATTCCTCAACGGTGGCGCTCGGGCGCTCGGCGGATGACGGCCGAGCACAACCCCCGCATCGAGCCGATCAATCCCGCGGAAGCGGCCGAGAATGTGCGGCCGACGTTCGATGCCTTTGTGGCCGAGCGGGGCAAGGTGCCGAATCTGTTTAGGATGGCCGCACACAATCCGGCCATCATGCGAACGCTGGCCGACCATCTCCGTGCTGTCATGGGACAGGGCACCGTGCCGGTCCTGCTCAAGGAACTGCTGTCGGTTCGCGTATCGCACGTCAATCTCTGCGACTATTGACTGGCGTCACATACCGCCTTGGCAAGGCGGCTGGGAGCTTCGCAGGAAGTGCTGGACGGCGTGACCGCCGAGAATTATGCGGTGGTCGAGCCGGGGTGGGCCGCTGCTTTGCGGTTCGCGGACGTCATGACACCAACCGGGAGCGTTCCCGACGACGCTACCTTCGGGGCGCTGGCTGAGAGCTGGAGTTCCGCTCAGATTGTCGAGATCACCGCGGTCATTGGGCTGTTTAACTATTTCAATCGCTTCGCGATCGCGCTCGACATTCCGCCCACGCGCTGACGACGATCGGGCTGAACGTTTCTCCTTCCTGTGTTTCCATGACTGCTGCTACACGTATCGAGAAGGACCCACTTGGCGAGCTGCCCGTGCCCGCGGATGCTCTCTATGGCGTGCAAACACTCCGCGCCGCACAGAATTTTCCGATCAGCGGACTGCGTGCGCTGCCGGCGTTCGTTATGGCGACGGTGTGGATCAAGCGGTCGGCGGCGCTTACGCATCGCGTCACTGGACGGCTCGACGCGAAACTCGCCGACGCCATCGTCGCGGCCGCGGACGAGATTCTTGGTGGGCAGCATCTCGAGCACTTCATTGTCGACGTCTATCAGGCCGGTGCCGGCACGTCGCACAACATGAACACGAACGAGGTGCTCGCGAACCGTGGGAACGAGCTCCTCGGCGGAAAGCGAGGCGAGTACAAGCCGCTCCATCCAAATGATCACGTGAACATGGCACAGTCAACGAATGACGTGATTCCTACGGCCATTCGTCTGTCGGCGCTGTTCCAGCTGGATCCGCTCCTGTACGCGTTTCGTGCCCTCCGTGATGCCTTGGGCGCCAAGGGGAAGGAGTTCGACCACGTCATCAAGTCGGGCCGGACGCATCTGCAGGACGCGATGCCCATTCGACTCGGACAGGAATTCTGCGCCTACGCCGGTTCCATCGACCGCAATCTTCGGCGCATCGAGCAGGCAGCGGATTATCTGCGCGACCTGGGGATTGGCGGAACCGCGGTCGGTACCGGCGTCACCGCGGAAAAAGAGTATCCGAAGATGATGATCCGACATCTCAGTGATGTCAGTCGTCTCCAGCTTCGCGCGGGGCACGACCGGATTCAGCTGATGCAGAGCATGGGCGACGTCGCGGCCTTTAGCGCGCAGCTCAAGGTCCTGGCGCTGGACCTCAGCAAGATCTCGAGCGATCTGCGGCTCATGGCGAGCGGGCCGCGGACCGGCCTGGATGAAATTCGCCTGCCTGCGGTGCAGCCAGGGTCTTCGATCATGCCAGGCAAGGTGAATCCGTCCATTCCGGAGATGGTCAACCAGGTGTGCTATCAGGTGGTTGGCAACGACGCCTGCGTTGCGATCGCGTCGGAGCACGGGCAGCTCGAGCTCAACGTCATGATGCCCGTCATCGCGCACAACCTGCTCATGTCGATGCTCATTCTCACCAACACCGCGAAGGTCTTCACGGATCGCTGTGTCGTCGGGATTGAAGCAAACACCGAGCAGTGTGCGTACTGGCTGGAGCGGTCCGCCGCGCTCGCCACGGCCCTGGCGCCGCAGATCGGCTACGCCAGAGCCGCCGAGATCAGCAAGCAGTCGGTCAAGGAGAATGTCCTGATTCGCGAGCTGGTCACGCGCGAGAAGGTGCTGCCCCCCGACGAGATTGCCGAGGTGCTCGACATGCGCAAGATGACGGAGATCGGTGTTCCGGGCGGTGCCCACGGCTCGGTGGCTGGCGGGTGAGCACGACCTGGTGGTCGGAGTGGAAGGCGGGCCGGAAGCTCCGTCGGAACGCTGCCGCCTTTCTCCGCGCGCTCCAGCACGAGCCCGGCGATGAGGATGTACGCTGGCTCGCCGAGTGCGGGACCCGCGGCGATCAGGACCACGCCCGGTGGGAGCTGCGCTACGCCCGGCGGGCGCTCGGGCTGCTGGCCGCGCAGCGCGATGCACTCGACGATCGCACGGCATCGGCGGTTGCCCGCGAGCTCGAGACCGCGTTGGCGAGGGATCCGTTGATCGACGCCGGCAAGCGACCGGTGGCACAGCGCCAGTTCAACTCCCGGCTTGGCGCATACGGAGACGTGCTCTCGCGTCGGGACGCGCCGGAGTCCACCGGGAGCCGATTAGGTCGGACGCTGCTGTCGTTCACCGGCGATCGGCGCGAGTTCGCACAGGCGGACATTCGTCGTGGCGGCGAGCTGCTCGCCGCCTACCTCGATGAGGCCAATGAAGCGTTGCGTCGCGAGTTCGGCATCGCCACGCTTCCCGAGGATATCGCTCCGTCGGAGCTGCGGGCGGTAGCGGGGGCGGCTAGACGGTAATGCGAAAAGGCGAACGGCCACCTCGCGGTGACCGTTCGCCTTGTCCGTTGCTACGCGCTCGGTATGCTCGGGGCGGGACTCGAACCCGCATGCCTGTGACAGCACGGCCTTCTGAGGACCGCGTGTATACCAGTTTCACCACCCGAGCCAGACCCCTGACGTCGCGACGAATTCCATGGCAGGCCTTCGCGCTTCAGCAGAACTGAAAGTTATTCAGGCTCCCTCGCTTCGTCAACGCGAGTTGGTTGCTGCTCCATCGAGCACCCGCGTAACTTCCATCAATGCCCAACGCCAGTGCCGAGGACGAATCGACCAGCGTCGCCCGGAACAAACGGGCGCGCCACGACTACCACGTTATCGAGACGTGGGAAGCCGGGCTCGTCCTCACGGGGACCGAAGTCAAGTCGCTTCGAAACGGCAAGGCGAACATCGCGGACGCGTATGCGATCATTCGCAATGGCGAAATCTTCCTGATCAATCTGCACATTCCGCCATACGAGCAGGGCAATCAGTTCAACCACGATCCGACGCGCACGCGAAAGCTGCTGCTGCACCGCAAGGAGATCCGCCGGCTCATCGGCTCGGTCGAGCGGCAGGGGCTCTCTCTCGTTCCGCTGGAACTGTACTTCAAGCGAGGGATCGCGAAGGTGATGCTCGCCCTGGGCAAAGGCAAGAAGCTGCATGACAAGCGTGATACGGAGCGCAAGCGAGATGCGGAGCGGGAAATGGCGCGTGTCTCCCGGACGCGCTGAATGCTGACGCTGGTCCTGTTCGCGATGCAGAACGCGGCGACGCCGATGCTGATGGTGCGTGGTGTGGATGGCATGAGTCCCGTGCCGCTGGTGATGACGCCTGCAGGACGAGCGGTGCGCCCTGACCTGCTCGCAC
>JBKJRV010000474.1:0-12349 GCA_046593115.1 Gemmatimonadaceae bacterium | reverse complement strand
CACATCGCGGGCATCGTGTCCGAATCGCCGCCGGATGTCACCTTCGAGTCGGTGAACATTGGTGGAACGAGAAACATTGTCGCCGAGGCGCAGCGGGCGAACGTCAAGCGGCTGGTGTGCGTCTCGTCGCTCGGCGCCGAGCGCGGCGAATCCGAATATCACAAGTCGAAGCTGAAAGCGGAGCAGATTGTCCGTGGTTTTGCGGGGGAATGGATCATCTGCCGGCCCGGCAACGTCTACGGCCCGGGGGACGAGGTGATTTCGCTCATTCTGAAGGTGGTGCGTACTTCCCCAGTCATTCCCGTAATCGATCAGGGCGATCAGCCGTTTCAACCGGTGTGGTACGAAGACGTCGGCCGGGCGCTCGCGATGGCTGTGGAGCGCGATGATCTGGCGTCGCAGGTACTTGAGCTGGCGGGCGCCGATCGAACGTCGATGAACGATCTGCTCAGGCGGTTCGGGAAGATCACCGGCAAGGAGACGCACCAGGTCCATATCCCCGGATTTCTCGCTTCGCTCGGAGTGAAGGCTGCGTCGGCGTTTGGCCTGTCGCTGCCGATCGACGAGTCGCAGCTGAAGATGCTCAACGAGGGCAACATCATTCGCGAGGCTGGTGGCAATGCACTCGACACCGTGTTCGGCATCGTGCCTACCCCGCTCGATGTGGGCCTCAGGAAGTTGGCTGATACGCTCCCGGAGCAGATGCTGTCGGACGGGGTGGGCGACCTGCGGCGGAAGCGCTTCTGGGCGGACATCAGCGGTTGCGACCTGACGCCGGAGGCGCTGTTCGAACGGGTGCGTCAGAAATTCGGCGAGCTCATGCCGATTGAAACCGGTAACGAGCCCGGGACGGAAGATCGCGTGCCTGATCTGGGAGAAACGCTCACGATGGCGCTCCCCATGCGCGGCACCATCCAGGTTCGTGTGCAGGAGCTCAGCGAGCGGCTCATGACGCTGTCAACTCTCGAAGGTCATCCCATCGCGGGTGCCGTGCGATTCATTGCCGAGGAAAGGGGTACGCAGGTCCGGTTCGAGATTCAGATTTTCGAGCGAGCCGCGAACGTGGTCGATCTGATCACGATGCGAACGATCGGCGACATGATGCAGAGCGCGACGTGGGGAAAGATGATCACCCGAGTTGTCGCGGAAAGTCGTGGTACCATGCCCAATGGGGTGAAGAGCGAAACGACCTCACTCGACAAGGAAGAAGCGAAGAAGGTCGAGGAGTGGCTGGACGATCTGGTAAAGGCGCGGAAGCGGGAGGAGCACGCGGTGAGCTAAAGACTATGCGTTCTGAACTCCCGTGGCTTCGTTTTCCTCATAGCTCAGATCCGCGTCCCGATATGAACAATGCTTCCCGCAGCCGAGCTTGTAGCGGTTGCGGGCGAACCACCGGTAGAAGCGTTCGGCCATCGCGCGCGCGAAAGGCAGCTTGAACACCCACGAAAGCAGTTTGCCCTTGGGCAACACGTTCAGGAGCCGCTCGATGGCCGCGGCGCCCTGCCAGGTTCGCCCACCCGGGCCAATGACCTGCACGGACTCAAGGTAGGACCGTGAAGGAATCCACGGAAAGCGGGCCTGTATCCCGGGTGCCTGCGACGTAACGACCTCGAGCTTTTTCCCGCTGTCCCACCAGCGGAGCAGCTTCACCAATCGGCCACAGACCTTGCAGTGACCATCATACACCACGGTGTACGGGCGGTCGGACTCGTCACGCAGTACTGATGCGTTCGACTCACCCGCCATGGCCAGGTCCTGTCCGGCGACCGTGAACCGCACCACCGACACCGTCATGTCGCTGCCTCGATGGTCATGGTCGGGGAATGCTCGAGCGTCTTGTGCACAGTACACAAGGCGGCCACGCGCTTCGCCTGTTCCAGCCGGTCGGGGGGCAGTCCGGGCCACGCGAACGTGATCTGCAGGGCGCCCACCCGATGTGGCTTCTCGGCGAACTGCCAGCTCACGTCAACGCTCAGACCATCCGGAGACAGCGCCTTGTTCTCCGCCCACGAATGCAGGATGGAGAAGGTGCAGTAGGCAAGGGAGCTGGCGAGCATGTGGAAGGGCGAATACTGCTGATCCGCCGCCGCGGCCTCGATGGTCATTGGACCGGGAGTTCCCTCCAGGCGAATGGAATCATCGGTGAGCAGCGAGATTTTCATTTGGCACCACCGGGTGCAAGAGCCAAGCCCGCCGGCTGCTGTTGCGTCAGGCAATGGAGCGTTCCCAGGCCCCATACGAGGTCGACGGCGTGGATTCCGACGACTTCCCTGTCGGGGAAGCGCTCCGCCAGCGTATTCAGCACGATGCGATCGTTGCGATCATTGAACGTTGGAACGATTACCACGCCATTGGCGATGTAGAAGTTTGCATAGCTGGCGGGTAACCGCTCGCCATTCATCAGAACCGCGCGGGGGTAGGGGAGTTTCACCACCTCCAGCGCCGGGCCGTCCGCGAGCTGAAGCCGCCGCAGATTGTCCACTGAGCGGCGATGATTCTCGTCGGCCGGATCTTCCTCGAACGCCAGGACGACGGTGTACGGCGCGACGAACCGCACGATGTCGTCGATATGCCCGTGCGTATCGTCGCCAACGCAACCCTCGCCGAGCCAGATCGTGCGATCCACACCGAGGTAGTCGGCGAAGACCCGCTCATAGCCGGCGCGGTCCAGTTCGGGATTGCGCTGCTGAACTGTCGACAGCAGGCACTCTTCCGTCACCAGCAGAGTACCGGCGCCGTTGCACTCGATCGCGCCACCTTCGAGCACGGGCACGATGCCCCCGTGTCGAGGAACCACCCGGCTGAGACCGGTAATCGCCTCGATCGCCGAGCCGACGCGCGCATCGCGCTCGTAGTTATCGTACTTGGCCCAGGCGTTGAACCGCCAATTGACCAGCTCGACGCCACCGTCCGCATTCACCACACCGGTGGGTGCCGAGTCACGCAGCCAGACGCGGTCGGTCGCGACGAGGTGGGTGCGGTAGCCACCGGTGTAGACCCCGTGCGCCGCGAGTGCTCCCGTCGCACGGTCCCGCACCACCGCGTCGTGACAGAGAATCTCCACGCGCTCGTGCGAGCTCAGAATGCGCACGATTTCGGCATAGACCCACCCGATCGGCTCGATCTTCCCGGGCCAATCGGGCTCGTGGTGAGGCCATGCTATCCACGTCGCCTCGTGCGCTTCCCACTCGGCGGGCATGCGACGACGAATCGTCGTCGCGGTACTCACTTGGGTTTGGAAATCTCGAAGTTGAAGGGCAACTCACGCTGCACCCGCACGTTCGTGCCGCCCTTGACCGCCGGATTGAATCGCGACGCCGCCAGGTAGTGGCAGACGCCCTCGGTAATCCGGGAATCGCTCGACTCACGGACCTCGATGCTCGTCATGTCCACCAGGCCCGTCGTGTCGATGACGAAATCAGCGATGGCCTTTCCGCCAATGCCTTTCTGCTGCAGTTCTTCGGGATACTTGAACTGCGGCATTGGTGGAACAGGCTCCGCGAGGCGGTCGGCCTGCATGTTTGGAATCGTGCCAACCCGTGCAGCTGTGCGCGCCGACTCGCGGGCCGGACATACGGTGCCGATCGCTGGCGCATCGCCCGTCCGCGGTGTGGAGTCGGCGGACGAATCGCCGCTACGGGCACAGCCAACGGCGACGATCAACGCCACCGGTATGAGTCTACGCATCATGTGTCCAGGGTTGGGTGTCAGGCAGCGCCGAGAAAACGACTGAGAATGGGGGCATAGGCATCGATGCGACGGTCGCGCAGGAACGGCCAGTTGCGGCGCGTCTCCTCGATGATCGTCGTGTCACACTCGGCGATCAGGATTTCATCGGCGGCACCGGCGTCGGCGATTACCCGGCCGAAAGGATCACTGATAAACGAGTGGCCGAAGAACTCGATGCCGTTGGTTCCCGGCTCGTCTTCGTGGCCAACACGGTTGGGCGAGGCGACGTACACCCCGTTCGAGATCGCGTGCGCGCGCTGCATGGTGCGCCACGCTTCCACCTGCGCCGGACCGAAGGAATCCTTCTCGGCGGGATGCCAGCCGATGGCCGTGGGATAGAACAGGATGTCGGCGCCGAGAAGACTCGTGATGCGCGCCGCCTCCGGGTACCACTGATCCCAGCAGATCAGCACGCCGATGGTGGCGAAGCGCGTCTTCCACACGCGGAAGCCGCTCGCGCTGCGAACCCGGTCTCCCGTGGGCGCGGCCGCGCCGGCGTCACCCGGAGTGAAATAGTACTTCTCATTGTAGAGCGGGTCATCCGGGATGTGCATCTTGCGATACACGCCCATGAGTGACCCATCCGCGTCGATCACGGCGGCGCTGTTGCGGTAGACGCCGGCCGCCTGCCGCTCGAAGATGGGTACGATGAGGACGACACCGAGATCCTTCGCCTCCTGCTGCAGGCGCTCGACGGTGGGACCCGGAATGGGCTCGGCGATATCGAACCGGTCGGTTTCCTGTCGTTTACAGAAGTACGGAGCGTTGAACAGTTCCTTGAGACAGATGATCTGCGCGCCCCGGCTGGCCGCTTCGCGGATGCGGTCAACGCCGGCGCGCACGTTGGCCGCGATATCCTCGCCCGCCGAGTCCTGGATGATGCCGACCGTGAATTTCATGACGACGAAGGATAATCGTTCGGGGTCGGAAATGAGAACGGCACTTCATTCGTGCGTCGATCGAAGCGTTCAGTAATCACCATGAACGCGATCACAACTGCGATTGAACGCGATCACGACTGCGGACTCAGGCCGGGCGCACAAGGGCAAGCCCCAAGTCGAGCATGTTGGTGCCGGTCGGTCCGGTGCGGAGAAGCGACTTTGCCGCGTCGAGTGCTGCGTATGCGTCGTGGCCGGCCAGATCGGAGGCCGGAAGCCGGCCCGCCTCGTGAATGGTCCGCCACGTCTGGCCATCGACAATGGCCCCGGCTGCGTCGGTCGGTCCGTCCCGTCCGTCGGTGCCGGCCGCGAGGAGGGAAATCCGTAGTCGCGCGGAATGCGACAGCACCTCGGCCGCGCTCAGTGCAAGCTCCTGGCAACGTCCGCCTTTCCCATGGGCGCCATCGAGCGTCACGGTCGTCTCGCCGCCACAAATGATGACCGTCGGCTCGTCGACGCTGCTGGCACGACGAACGAGATGGCGAGCGAGCTCGCGCCCGCAGTCGCGCGCCTCTCCGGTTAGCGGCGGGCCCTGTTCGACGCGCAGACCGCGCTCCCGGACGATGGACAGTGCGGCGCGCACGGGCAGGTCGTGCCGAGCGATGAGGGGGCGGGCTACATGCGCGAAGGCGCTGTGGTCGCGCGACGGAGAACATGGCCCCGATCCAATGGTCGCGGGGTCGTCAGTCACGACGTCGCTCATGATGACGGGCTGCACCTTTGCATGCCGGAGTGCGAGCGCCAGCCGTCCGTCGCCCCATCGCGACATCTGCTTCCGCAGCGCATTCATGGCGTCGATGTCCAGTCCCGATCCAAGCAGCCGCTGGAACGCCGCGCGGTAATCGGTGGCGGAGATTCCTTCCAGCGGTGCGCCGATCAGGCTCGTCGTCCCTCCGGAAATGAGGACGTATACCTCGTCGCCAGCGGCCACATCATTTGCAATGTCGGCAAGACGGTCGGCGGCCGTGGCAGAATTCGGACCGGGCACCGGGTGGTCGCCGATCACGTGGACGATCCCGGGTATGGAGGCGTTCGGCGGCTCGGGGGAGACGACGATGCCCCGCACAGCGTGCGTCGAAGTATCGAGCCACTGGGTCGCTCCAACCGCCATCCCATGTGCCGCTTTCCCGATGGCAAAGAGCCACACACGCCGATTGGGCGCGGGTGGCTCGAGCTGCCGGAGCAGCGACGTTGTGACCCCTACCGGGTCCGCTGCGGCAACCGACTCGCGATACAGTTCGTACAGGAGCGCGCGGTCGCCGCCGTCCTCGCTATTTCGTATCGGCTTTCGGTGGTGAAAGGCTGTCGATCACGGCGGCGACATCGGTGTACGCCGTCTCGGTCATCACGCGGAAGCTCGGAGTGCGGTATGCGACGCGTCCGCCGGGCGCGATCACGAACAATCCGCGGGAGTGCCAGGTCCGCTTGCCATCGAACGTCCCGTACAGCTTGCCAGCCGCGCCGTCCGGATCGCTGGCGAACAGCATTGGGAAGTCGGACTCGTGCGCCCATGCCGCGAGCGTCGTATCCGCATCGACACTGATGGCAATCACGACGACATCGTTGCCCTGGTTGAACATCGTGGCGTACTGATCACGGTACGCCTCCATTTGGACCGTTCAGCCCTTGGTCCGCGCCTGGGCGAAGAATGCGAGGACGACGGTCTTGTCGCGGAAATCCGAAAGACGAACTGGCGTTTTCAGCAGCCCGAAGCGAGTCGCACCGGACAGCTCGAAATCCGGCGCCTGCGCGCCAACCGCGGGAGCGTTCCAGGGTAGCGCAGCCGGAGTCGCGGTCGCCGGCGCAGCGGACGCGGGTCCAGCGGTCGCCTGTGCGTCAGCCGTTCCGCCGAATATCGCTGCCGCTACGATGGTGATCGAGGTAACCAACAGCGCACGATGCGCCATGTGCTTCTCCAATGGGATGATGGAATGTCTCCAGGCGAGCAAAGCCTCAAGTCGTCCCTCGCAGGGGACATCGGGGCGTCGCGCGCGGCGACAGGCAGCACCGTTAACGGCTGATTCAAGCGGCTAACGCCCGGAATGATCGCTGCCATGTGGAGTGTGCTCTTCACGAACACTCTCCCCGGGGGAACGACCATGAACACAAGCAAGTTCGTCGCCACAGTCGCGATTGTAGTGCTCGGTGCCTGCAGCGGCCGCGATCAAATGCCTGTGGACGCGAGTCTCAGTAGTGATCTCGCCCTCGCGGCCTCGACTCAGGCGTATCAGCCGCAACAGTACGTATCGCCGGTAGAACAAGGGTATGCTCCCGTCTACTCGCAGCCGGTGGTGTACCGCCAGCAGCCGACGGCATCGCGCCCGCGGGCGCGCACCACAGCGCGCGCACCGCAGACATCGCGGGCTCCGTCGGACGGATCGGGTGAGGTCATCGTTCGCAATACGAAGCGCGACGCCGTGATTGGAGCGACGGCCGGTGCCGTGATCGGCGCGACCACCAGCCGCAACAAGACCAAGGGGGCGATCATCGGCGCTGCCGTTGGTGGGGTACTTGGCGGAATTGTGGGACATACCGTTGACGTCGAGCGGCGATATTAGGCTGCGGGATGCGGGCTACGGGTACGGGCTACGGGTACGGGCTACGGCTGCGGGGTGCGGGCTGCGGGCTGCGGGTTGCGTGACTCGAAAGAACAGAAAAAAACACTCGTCAAATCACTGACTCGGTACGCGCGCGTGACTTGGGGATACCGGAATCAGTCCTTCCAGTATCCCCTTTTGCAAGAGAGCAAATCGATGGCTCCGACGTTGGAGCAGTTCACTGAAATTCTGGACAAGCTGATGAAGGACACTGCCAGCTGCGTCCACGAGTTATATCGCGGTGAGTTGCGGGGAGAAACCGCCCGCGCCCGCACCGAGGTTGGCAGGCAGTCCGCTGTTCAGGCAGTCGCTGAGCTGCTCGGCCAGCCGCTCGCGCGTCCCTCGGGAAGTGTGGCGGTCAACGCTACCCCGGGCGTCCTCACGCAGAAAGAGATGGATGCGGTGCGCAAATCCGTGATGGGGTGGGTGCCCATGGGCCCCCCCTCGACGGCGGCACCGGAATCGCGATGCGTCGCCGGCGGACGGGAGATGATCCCCACGTGGGGTGAGCGCGAGGCGGCACGCAATGCGCTGGCGAAGCTGGGCTGAACCGCGTATAGATCAGCAACGGCTTCCGAAATTACCCTCTGTCAGACACCAGACCCGCCTGGGACGCAGCAACGACGCCAGTGCCCATCGCCTCCGTCTGTCCCAAGTGCGGGGCGACGATGGCGACGAGCGCGAGCTTCTGCACGAAGTGCGGCGTGTCGCTCACTGGAGCACCAGCGCCCGCGAAGACCACGGGCGGCGGTGGTACGGAAGCGGAGAGCAACGAGCGGCTTCGGCTCCGACTTCAGGAAGGAATAGGCGACCGCTATGAGCTGATGGAGCTTCTTGGCCGCGGCGGCATGGGTGTGGTGTTCAGGGCGAGGGAGCTGTCGCTGGATCGTGAGGTCGCGCTCAAGGTACTTGCCCTCGATCCGCAGCTCGCACCCGACGCTTTCGGGCGCTTCGAGCGGGAAGCGAAGCTCGCAGCCCGGCTGGACCATCCGAACATCGTCCCGATCTACGGGGTGGGACAGCACAACTCGATCGCGTACTACACCATGCGCCTGGTCCGCGGCGGGAACGTCGAGGAGATGATCGACGCGCAGCGTCACCTGGACGTCAACCAGACCATCGCGCTGCTTCGGGATGTTGCGGCGGCACTCGACTACGCGCACGCGCGTGGCGTGGTACACCGTGACATCAAGCCGGCCAACATCATGATTGCCGACACGGGTCACGCCGTGGTCGCCGACTTCGGCATCGCCAAGGCACTTGGCGGATCGACCAGCCAGAGCACCGGAAGCGGATCGATCATTGGGTCGCCTGGCTATATGTCACCGGAGCAGTGGCGTGGCGAGAATGTGGACGGCCGAGCCGATCAGTATGCGCTGGGCATCGTGGCGTTCGAGATGCTCACCGGGGGCCGTCCGTTTCAGGGGCTCAAGGTGCAGGAAATCATCAAGCAGCATCTGAACATGGAGCCACCCGACATCGGCACGCGCCGCGCCGGGCTGAATCCGTCAGTGAACGAGGCAATCAGGCGCGCGCTTTCGAAGACGGCAACGCAGCGTTTCCCGACGACATCCGCGTTCGTCGAAGCCCTCGCGGGCATGGGGCCGACCGGCGCCACCACCGCGAGTACGCCGTCAACGGGTCGGGGGCCTCGCTACCGTCCTGCGCCGAAAAAGAGCCGAGCCGGATTGATCACGGCGATTCTCCTGATAGCGGCCGCGGGAGGCGCAGCAGCTATCCCCAAGGTGCGGTCGGGTGTCGCGCGCTGGCTGGAGATCGGGGTGCAGCGAGCAACCGTCGCCGCCGCCGCCACAGACACCGTCGCGGCCGCCCCGATCACCAGCGCTGACAGCGCCTTGGAGCACGACGTCAACGCTGTGCTCGCTGATACCGTCCTGACTGAAGCGAGTGAAGCGAGGCCGGGTGCGAGGAATGCGACACCTCCACCGGCTCCGCGCGCGACGCCCCCGGTCATGATCGACACGAACCTGCTCACGCGCGTTCAGCCCAGGCGTCCCGATGCTCCCGACGTCGGTTGGTTGTACGTCATGGTTCGAGGCGGAGTAGCGCAGATTCGTGTTGACGGCAGAGGCCAGGGGTTCAGCAACCGCCTGATTCGCGTTGAGTCGGGATCGCACACGGTGTCGGTCCTTGGGGATTTCTGGCCTTCGCAGCGGGATGTTGACGTGACGATGGGCGACACGCTGCGCGTCATCTTCTATGGTCCCGGGGCTCCAAGGCCGAAGGAAGAGCCAGTGCGCGCGCCGTCCGGTAATCGCTTGCCCTGAGCACCCGGCGGTGCACTTCTTGTAATGGGGGATTGAGACACAACTCAATCCCTTTTTCGTTTGCCATGACATCGACGCCCCCGGAATCGCACACCGTTCAGGAGCGCCGCGCGCGCGTCGCGCAGCACAGCCAGGCCGTCCGTGCCGTCAAGGCGCATCAGGCGGGGAAAAGCAGCTGGATCGAGCATGTGTCGGACCGCGTCTCGAATCTGGCGGGCTCGCCCTCTTTCCTTGTACTGCACGTCCTATGGTTCGGGACGTGGATCCTGTGGAACATCGGCGCGTTTCCGCGGCGCCCGTTCGATCCCTTCCCATTTGGCCTGCTGACGATGGTTGTGTCGCTCGAAGCGATCTTTCTGTCGATCTTCATCCTGATGTCCCAGAAGCGGGAGTCGAGGATTGGCGAATTGCGAGAGGAAGTAACCCTGGCGGTGGACCTGCGCACTGAAGCCGAGGTGACGAAGATCCTGCAGCTCGTGGCCGGCCTGTACACCCGACTCGGCCAACAGATCGGGGAGGACAAAGAACTGCAGGAGATGCTGAAGCCGCTCGATGCGCGCAGCATCGAGAAGGACCTCATGGAGCAGCTTGCCCAGGCGGGAAAGCGGAAGTGGAAGGAGAAGAAGTAACTACGCGAAGCACGCGAGGCAGAACCTCGATCGAGAGCTCCGCGCCTGCCGCGCGCCGAAGTTCGCCGTCTATCTCGTAAGCCGGAGGCTGTCGAAAGCGGAGCGTCATTTGCGTGACGCTCTGACTGGAAACGCCGGAGAGCCCAAGGTGCGCACCCTGTATCACTGATGCGAAGAGGCGGATGCGCTGCCACGACGTTGCATCGTGGATGGCGATGATCTCCAGCAGTCCGTCATCGAGCCGGGCGTGCGGCGCGATGTGGAACTGGCCGCCGAAGTGGCGGCCGTTGCAGATCGCGAGGAGCAGGTGCCTTCGGAAGCCGGAACCGGTGTCGATCTCGAGTCCCTGGTACTGGAAGAGTTGACGGGCCGCCGCGGCCAGATAGAGTGCGTCCCCGCGAAGGATGGGAATCCCGGCCGTGTCGGCGAGCACTGCGGCGTCGAACCCGAACCCGGCCACGTTCAGACAAATGCCGCCGCCAATCCGGATGACGTCTACTGCAATGTCTGCCCCTTCGGCGGCCAGGCGCAGCGTGGACTCCAGATCGTGCGCCGGGGCACCGGCGCTCTTGGCGAAGTCGTTGCCCGTGCCTGCGGCGACGAGGGCAAGACGACAATCAGCGCGCGATTCAACCAGTGCGCCGGCGACCTGACTCCACGTCCCATCTCCGCCGATCGCTACAAGCGTCGTGCAACCGCGATCGAGTGCCGCAAGCGTCGCGCGTCGTTCATCGCCCGGGCCGACCGTCATCTGGATGTCGTACTCTTCGGCGGCACCGCTGCCCTGCATTCGCGCGAGCAACCGGCGTGCACGCCCACGTCCCGCCGCGGGGTTCACGAGAATGCCGACGCGTTGGGCCATTATCGAAGCTCGGGTCGAGAGTGAGCCACGCCCAGGGTGCGCGGCATGCCGACTGCGTATCATCGGAGCAATCAACCGTACGAGTACCGACCTGGGGAGGATGATGCGCTTTCTGATCCTGTTTCTCCTGTGCGTTCCGGGAGCGTTGGCGGGCCAACCGCTGGGTACAAAGGTGAAGGGAGAGTTGAGCGGCAACCTGTTCTTCGGAAACACGCGGCAGCTCCTGACCACCAGCCGGCTGGGTTACGAGCAGGTGGACAGCGCCTTCCAGACGCGCACCGAAGGACGGTTCAACTATGGGCAGACAAAAAACGACTCCGGTGTCACCGAGGTCAGCAAGCGCTCATGGATCGTGACCGGAAGCGGTGACCTGCGCCCGTTTGCCGCCGTCGTGCCCTTCGTGCAGGCGGCACTCGAGTCGAGTCTCGAAAAGAAAATTGACCGACGCTACAGCGCCGGTACGGGCGCCCGATACAACATCGTGCGATCCCCGGCAACCGATGTCATCCTGAGCGTCGGCGTGCTTGGTGAACGCACGCGTGTTCTCAACGCGCCGCCCGGGGTGGATGAGGTGGGAGTTGGCCGAGGTCTCACGACCATCAGACTGCGCCGCGAATTCAACGAACGCGTGTCCTTCACCAGCGAGAGCGGCTATCAACCCGTGTTGCGCGCGCTGGAGCGGTACACGTTCAACTCCGACAACTCGCTGCAGTTCAAGGTGTCGAAGCGCATGAGCTTTACCCTTTCGCTTCGCGACAGTTACGACAGCGAGGCCAGGTCGCGTGGAGCGCGAACGAACAACGATGGGGAGCTGGTTGTCGGGGTGCTGACGACGAACTGATCAACGTCACCTCCGCATGATCGCCGGTGAGCGGCACGAGAGTTCTTGCTGCGTCAGCACTCCGCTCCAGCGAACCAGCCGCCGTCCTCAGCGCTCCGCTCTACCCGTCACGAGCTGCCTCAATACGTAGGGCAGAATGCCGCCGTGCTTGAAGTAGCTCATCTCTTCAGGCGTGTCGATGCGAACGAGGACCTTGAAGCTGGTCGTCGCGCCTCCTGCCGCAGCAACGCGCACGGTGAGCGTCGCGCGGGGTCGCAGGGTCGCGTCCATGCCTTCCACCTCGTACGTCTCGAAGCCGGTCAGCTCGAGCTTCTGTCGCGAGTCGCCTGCGACAAACTCCAGTGGGAGCACGCCCATGCCGACGAGATTCGAACGGTGGATGCGCTCGAATGATTCGGCGATCACGGCTTTGACGCCCAGCAGGAAGGTGCCCTTGGCGGCCCAGTCACGGCTGCTGCCCATGCC
>JBKJRV010000304.1:0-4168 GCA_046593115.1 Gemmatimonadaceae bacterium | reverse complement strand
GGAAAGCTAACGAAGGGCGCGGATGGGAGACAGCGGGTAGTTGACTCCCGGCCACCCGTTCCCGAATCTTGCGCCATGTCACGGATGACTTCGCTCATTGCCTGGGCTCTCGTGTCGCTGCTGGGCGCAGCGGCCCTCGCGCGGCTCGCCCTCGCGCGCGGCGAGACCATCAACGCCGCGTGGCTGCTCGCGGCTGCGGTGTGTACATACCTCGTCGCCTATCGCTTTTACAGCCGGTTCCTGGCGTCGAAGATCTTCTCGCTGAACGACGCGCGGATGACGCCGGCCGAGCGGCTGGAGGATGGCCGGGATTTCGTGCCGACGAATCGGTGGATCGTGTTCGGGCATCACTTTGCGGCGATCGCCGGCCCGGGTCCTCTCGTGGGTCCTACGCTCGCGGCGCAGTTCGGATATCTGCCTGGCGCCCTGTGGATCATCGTCGGCGTGGTGCTGGGCGGCGCGGTCCAGGACTTCATGATCCTGGCGGCGTCGGTGCGGCGCAATGGCAAGTCGCTCGGCCAAATGGCGAAGGAGGAAATCGGGCCCGTCGCCGGGTACACCGCCCTCGTCGCCGTGCTCGGCATCATGGTCGTGCTCATCTCGGTGCTCGCGCTCGTCGTGGTGAATGCGCTTCGCGCGAGTCCGTGGGGAACGGTGACCATTGGACTCACCATTCCGATCGCGATGTTCATGGGAAGCTACCTGCGCTGGCTGCGGCCCGGACGCGTGCTGGAAGCGACGGCGATCGGCGTCGTGCTCCTGTTGCTCGCCCTGTATGCGGGTAGATGGGTAGCTGAGAATCCGCAGCTGGCGCCGCTGTTCACGCTGAGCGGAACGACGCTGGCGATCCTGATCATGGTGTACGGTTTTGCCGCGTCGGTGCTGCCGGTGTGGCTGCTCCTTGCGCCGCGCGACTACCTGTCGGCCTTCGTGAAGATTGGCGTCGTGGTGGCGCTCGCGATCGGCATTCTGGTCGTGCTGCCTCCACTGCAGATGCCCGCGCTGACGCGTTTCATCGATGGCAGCGGGCCGGTCTTCGCCGGCAAGGTGTTTCCCTTCGTGTTCGTGACGATTGCCTGCGGTGCCATTTCGGGATTCCATGCGCTCGTCGCGTCGGGAACCACTCCGAAGCTGCTCGAGCGTGAGACCGACGCGCGGCTCGTGGGCTTCGGCAGCATGCTCGTCGAGTCGCTCGTGGCGATCATGGCGCTGATTGCGGCTTGTGTGCTCACTCCAGGCGTGTTCTTCGCGATCAACGCTCCGGCCGGCCTCATCGGCACGACGGCGGCGTCGGCAGCCGCTGCCGTGCAGGCATGGGGATTCTCGGTGACTCCGGACGAGCTCACCGCGCTCGCAGCAAGCGTGGGCGAGCAGTCAATGCTCTCTCGCACCGGCGGCGCGCCAAGTCTCGCGGTTGGCATGGCGAACATTTTCGCCTCGGTGGTTGGCGGCAGCGGCGCGATGGCGCTGTGGTATCACTTCGCGATCATGTTCGAGGCACTGTTCATACTGACAACGCTGGATGCTGGCACGCGCGTGGGGCGCTTCATGCTGCAGGATCTCGGACGCCATGTGTGGGAACCGTTCGGCCGGGTGTCGTGGTATCCGGCGGTGCTCCTGTCCAGCGCGATCTTCGTGTCGATGTGGGGATATTTTCTCTACCAGGGCGTGATCGACCCCCTTGGCGGGATCAATTCCCTGTGGCCCCTGTTCGGTATCTCGAATCAGCTCCTTGCCGCGGTGGCACTTTGTGTTGCCACAACGATCATCATCAAGATGAACAAGGCGCGCTACGCGTTCGTCACGCTGGTACCCCTGACCTGGCTGGTGATCGTGACGCTCACCGCCGGTTCGATGAAGATCTTTTCATCTGATCCGCGACTCGGCTTCCTGGCGCACGCCCGCATGCTCGGCGACGCAGTCGCCAGCGGCACTCTTCCGCCCGGCGTAAAGACGGTCGAGGCTGCCGCCCGCATGGCCTTCAACGACCGGCTGGACGCGGCCGTTGCGGGATTCTTCATGCTCGCGGTGCTGGTGATCCTGGCGGATTCCGCGCGGGAGTGGCTCGCGGTGTTACAAGGGAGGAAGGCGGCGGTGAGCACGGAGACACCGTTCCAGGCACGTGCCCTCGTAGCGGGAGACTGACGTGGCGACCATCAAGTCGTTCTCCGCCGTGGGCGAGGCACTGCGAATTCTGCGCACCGTGTTGGGCGCACCCGACTACCAACGGTATTGCGAGCACATGCGTACGCATCATCCCGGTGAGGCACGGCTGGGCGAACGCGATTTCGCCGAGCAGCAACTGGCGGCGCGCTATGAGCGGCCTGGCTCCCGGTGTTGCTGACATCCTTGGCATCCGGCACCACGACGGCTGCGCTCAGACGGAACGAATGAGAGCATCGCTCGCATTGAAAGCATGTGATGGCATGGTGAATCAGCCCACGACGAGATGAAAGAGATGATCAGCACGATCTGCAGTAAGTCCTTCAAGCGCCTGATAGCGGTGCTCATGCCAATGGCCGCCGCAGCCCCACTGCTCGACGCGCAGCAGAGCGCGCCCCCGCCCTTTGAGTTCACCATACCGAGCATCATGCGGGGGCCTGAACATGTCGGTCGTCCGCCGACGGATGTGCGATGGTCGCCGGATGGGCAGTGGATCTACTTCCGCTGGCTGGAGCCGGGTGCGGATTGGCGCGAGGATCTGCGGTGGTTTCGCGTGCGGGCCCAGGCGGGTTCGCGTCCTGAGCGGCTGTCGAACAGTCAGATGGACACCCTGGGTCCCGTCGTTGCACGCGGCGACGAATCGCGTGACCGCACCATGCGCGCGGTGGAGCACGACGGCGACATCTACGTGGTGGCCCAGCGCAGCGGAACAGTGCGTCGCCTCACGGACACCAGGGATCGAGAGAGCTCACCGCGCTTCGACGCGGACGGCCGACAGGTGTTCTTCCTGCGGAGCGACAACGCGTTCTCGATCGATCTCAACGGCGGCGCCATCCGTCAGCTCACCGACATTCGGACCGGTACGCCGCCAAAGGATTCGACGCCCGGGCCCGGTATGCGAGGCAGTCTCGAGCGCGAGCAGCGTGCCCTGTTCGATGTCATTCGGGACCAGCTTCGCCGAGACAGCGTCGAAAAGGCGGAGCGCGAGCGTCGCGACTCGCTGCGGACGAAGCCGTTCTGGCTGAAGAAGGGTGAGCGCGTCTCCACTCTGGACGTCGCGCCAACGGGTCGCGCACTGCTCCTCGTGACGACGTTGCCTGGTGCCGACACCGCCATGCAGACCGTGGTGCCGCAGTACGTCACGCGCTCGGGCTACACCGGCGAGCTGCGCGTCCGATCCAAGGTGGGCGATGCCCTCGACAGCGGTCGCGTCGCCTTCGTCTCGCTGCCGTCGGGCGAGGTGAAGTTTCTGCGGGTCACGCCGGACGACACGGCGCGCTTTGCGGCGCAGGTTCAAGTGCTCGGGTGGAACGCGAGTGGATCGAGCGCTCTCGTTTCCGCGGTGCGCAACGACTGGAAGTCGAGCTACCTGCACACCGTGCGTGCGTCGGACGGCCTCGTAAAGACCATCAACACGTTGCGAGACACCGCCTGGGTGGATGGTCCGTGCTTCGGTTGCGGTGGATGGGTAGATGAGCGTCGCGTATGGTTTGTCTCCGAGGCGGATGGGTATGCGCATCTGTATGTCATGGGTACGGACGGCGCAGGGAAGCACCAACTCACTCGCGGCGCGTGGGAAGTGACCGACGTCACGCTGTCGCCCGACAAGCGCGACTTCTGGGTGCACTCGCTCGAGGTGTCCCCGTTCGAGCGTCACTTCTATCGGGTGCCCGTGGATCGCCTGGCGCCGGTGCGCATCACGTCCGAAGCGGGGGGACATGACGTGACCGTGTCACCCGATGGTGAGCTCATTGCAGATGTGTACTCGCAGGCCAACCGGCCGCCCGAGTTGCATGTCGCGCAATTCCTCGGCGGCACCACGCTCTCGCAGCTCACGACGTCGCCGACGGCCACGTGGCTCAGTCATCGGTGGATCAAGCCGGAGATCGTCTGGATTCCCGCGTCGGACGGCAAGCGCGTGCCGGCGCGGATATATCGTCCGCAGGATGTGGGTGCACAGGCTAATGGAGCGGCCGCGATTTTCGTGCATGGCGCCGGCTACCTG
>JBKJRV010000165.1:0-12893 GCA_046593115.1 Gemmatimonadaceae bacterium | reverse complement strand
GTGCGCGACGCCGACGCGATGTTCGCGCGTATCGCGCAGACGGTCGGGCTCCGCGGCGGGGCAGCCGGATCGCGTGATGCGCTCCGCGACCACCTCGCGGAGCGCGCCGCCTGCCTGGTGCTCGACAACTTCGAACAGCTCGTGGACTCGGCACCCCTGCTCAGCGCGCTGCTCGCGGAGTGCCCGAGCTGTTCGAAGTTGTCGAGCACCAGGCAGGCGGCGCGTTCCGCGAGGTGGTCGCGCAGCGCATCACGCGATCCGGCTGCCCCGCCGCGGAGCCCGACTGTCTGCGCGATACGGGCGAACATCGCGTCGGCGTCGCGCACCTCCGTGAGTGGCACGAAGTGCGCGCCGTCGCGGAACAGTGCAGACGTCCGGGCCGCGACCTCGAGCGCCAGTCGAGTCTTGCCGATGCCGCCGGGCCCATGGAGCGTCAGCAGCCTGACACTGTCCCGCTGGAGCAGAGCGAGCACTGTCCGAACCTCGTGATCGCGTCCCAGTAGCGGCGTGAGTGGCAGGGGAATTCGACCAGCGCGCTGCGGCAATGCGGCTCCGGGCAGGTGCGGCACTGGTGCGCGCGTGTCGGGAGCGCTGCCGGCGAGGGCCGATGCGAATTCATCCACCGTGGCGAACCGCTCCGACGGCTCCTTGGCGAGCGCGCGGCGCAACGCCTGCTCCACCGAGTCGGGCACCGGCTCGGTGGTCCGCAGCGGCGGCGGTTCCGCCGTGAGATGCTGAGTCACCATTGCCATGAGACTCGGGCCGGTGAACGGCGGCTGGCCAGTGAGCAGCTCGAAGACGACGCAGGCCAGACTGTACTGGTCGCTGCGGCCGTTCACCGGCGCGCTGTCGCCCGCCTGTTCGGGACTCACGTACGCGGGAGTGCCGACCATCATGCCGACCCGCGTGATCGTCGCGGCGGTTGCGGCCTCCATCACCGCGCGCGCGATGCCGAAATCGGTGACCACCGCATGCCCTTCGGAGAGGAGGATGTTTTCCGGCTTGATGTCCCGGTGGACGACGCCTTGCCGGTGCGCGTAGTCGAGCGCGCTCGCGACTTCGCGAACGATCCTGAGGACTTCGCGGAACGGGAGCGCTCGCGTGCGCGAGAGCCGGTCGCGCAGCGATTCGCCCGCAATGAACGGCATCACATAGAAGAGCACACCCGCGTTTGCGTCGCGCCCTTCGCCCGAGTCGTACAGCGGGACGATGTGCGGGTGGGAGAGCCGCGCCGCGATCTGGATCTCGCGAAGGAAGCGGTCGGCGCCGATCGCGCCCGAGAGCGCCGACTCCATGACCTTGACCGCGACATTCCGCCCGTAGCGGCGGTCGGTGGCCAGATACACGGTCGCCATGCCACCGCGCGCAATCTCGCGCTCCATGACATACCGGTCACCAATGCTGGACTGCAGCTGCGCGAGAAGGTCGGGTGACGACAATTGCATCCGGGTTAATGCGGCTGTCCAATTACCGCGACAAGCTAACGTCCAGTCGCGTGACGATGCACGGGCTGGTGTGCGATCGTGCGGCCGATCGTGCACTCGCCGTTGCCGCCGTGATTCACCCGCCACACATTGGGTGGTGCGTTGTCCCACCTGCCAGCAGACCATTCCGGACGAGGCTCGATTCTGCCTCCAGTGCGGCACGGCCGTTGCCGCCGGCCTCGCTACAGGCCTCGCGGAGCCGGAGCGTGCTGCACTCGACCGCGCGCTCGGCGGCCAGTACGAGATCGTCCGCCTCCTCGGCCGAGGCGGCATGGGGGCAGTCTATCTGGCGCGGGAGCGGGCACTCGATCGCGCGGTCGCGATCAAGGTCCTGCCGCCCGAGATGGCCGCCGACGCCGACGGCAGTGAGCGGTTCCGACGCGAAGCGCGAACCGCGGCGAAGCTTACTCACCCCAACATCGTGCCACTGTACAGTGTTGGCGAAGCCGAGGGGATGCTGTTCTTCGTCATGGGATACGTGCGCGGTGAGTCGCTGGGCGACCGGATGCGCCGCGAGGGGAAGCTGCCGTTCGACGACGCGCGACGCATCCTGAGCCAGCTCGCCGATGCGCTCCACTATGCCCACCGCCAGGGCGTCATCCACCGGGACATCAAGCCGGACAATGTTCTACTGGAGGACGAATCCGGCCGTCCGATGCTCACCGACTTCGGTGTCGCGAAGGCGAGCGCGTCGGGCAACACGCTGACGGTGGCCGGAGCGGTGGTGGGAACACCGCACTACATGTCGCCGGAACAGGCGAGCGGCGAGCGGGATCTCGATGGGCGCAGCGACCTGTACTCACTCGGCGTGATGGGCTACGCCATGCTCAGCGGACGGTTGCCCTTCGAGGGCGAGAGTTTCCGGGACGTCATGATCCAGCACATGACCAGGGCGCCGACGCCATTGCGGTCGATGGTTGCCGATGTTCCCGCCGATCTCGACGCCGTCATTACGCGGGCATTGATGAAGGACGCCGCCAGCCGGTGGTCAGACGGCGGCGCGTTCGCACTCGCACTCGGCGGAGGCGGGGACGATGAGCATGAACTTGAGGGAGACAAAGGCGCCGGCGTGGTCGTCCTGGCAGGATGGGCGGCGGCCGGAACGCTTGGGCTGCTCATCCGCACCACGCAGTTTCTGGGAGCTCGGGCAGGTCACGACGGTCCTCGCTGGTGGTTACTGCCGCTGTTTCTCGTGGCCGTCTCGACAGTGCCCATTGGCGTTATGGCGTTGGTCAAGCGATATCGCGGCGAGAAGTGGCGAGCCCTACTCGACCGGTTCATGCTGCAGCCCCGAGGGTGGCTATTCTGGTGGCCGAAGCGATGGCGCCGACCGGGCGATGTATGGGACCGATTGCCGGCCCCCGTCCGGCGGAGTCGCCTGCTTGTTTCCGCCGTTGGTCCTCTCTACTGGGTGGCCATGGTGTGCTTTGTAATCGTCGTCGACCGCTACTCTCACGAGCTCGTGCCTCCCCGCTGGATGGAGCACCTCATGCTGGGAGGCGTAACTGGCGGCGCCGTCGTGTTCATCTCGGCCATGTTGAACCTGCGGCCGTGGGCTCGTGGTGCGGGTCTTTCGCAGCAGGAGCAGAGCAAGGTGATGCTGACTCCGACGGCGAAGCTGGAATTCTGGCGCCGGCGGAAGTTCGCGGAGATCCTCTTGCCCGCGGCCGGATCGCGCGCGTCGATTTCGGCTGCGGAGCCGCGCAACCCGCAGGACTACGTTCGGGCGATCAGCGAGCGTGCCGGTGACCTGGCCGTGCCCATGAAGGAGCTGGGACGCGAGGCCATGTCCGCCGCCAGGCAGATGCTTTTGGCTCTGGAGACACTGGACAATGAGATCGCTGTGCTGGCCCGCGATGCGGATCCGGCGGAGCTGGCACAAGTGGAGCAGAAGCTCTCGTTGCCCGTCGAGGGCGCGACGGAACCGGCACATCGGCGGGAGCTACGGCAGATGCTGGAGAATCAGCGCGACCTCCTGCGACGGCTGGCGGGTCAGCTCACGGAAACAACGCGGCGGCGCGATCGCATGGTGGACCTGCTGCGCACACTATGGTTGCAGGTCGCCAGTCTGCGTGCCGAGGCGGTGCGAGACAGCCGGATGGATTCCGAGATAACGGGGCGGATTCGGGCGGTGGTCGCTGAGATCGCGGCGCTGGAGAATGCGTCGGCGACACTACGCGTTGGTGCGCCGGGCGGTATTCATTCGGAGTAGGCGCACACCTGGAGGCATTCCCTCGGGGTTCACCACTTACAGTCGAGATGATCCCATGCTCGGAGCGATCGTCGCCATTCTGGCCGGCCTCCTTCTCCTGTCGGACCTGATTACCGGTGCGGGCAAGCGGTTCGTTGCGCCGCTTCAGCCATTTGGCGCTGTCATTGGCGTCATCGCGCTGGTGCTCGGCGTTCTGCACATCACGAGCGTTCTGGGCGTGAGTCTCGTGCTGGCCGGGCTGATTCTCGCGGTGAGTGCGCTTCGCTCGATCCCTCGCATCGGCGATGAGCTGGCCAAGGCTGGTCGTACGCTGGAGCAGGTTCGAATCGTCATTGGCGTGGTTGTGCTCATCGCCGGGATCATGGTGCTGCTCTAACATCGCGATCGATCCACTTCGTCTCTCAGGATCTCCAGCTCGGCGATGACTTCCAGGTCGCGCGGCCGCCCCGCGGCGCGCTTGGTGTGAATGAGCCACTCGAGTGACAGACATCGCGTCGGGCGGCCGAACAGTGCGACAACGATGGTGTGCGGGAGCAGCTCCTCGTACGATCCGCCGCCGGTAATTTCTCCGAGCAGATCGATGGCGCCCGCAGTGGTTGTCAGCGTGAAGTTGAGGCCGCGACGGAGTGTCGTGGGTGACCACTCGAATGGAAGTCCCGGCGGGGCGCCGCGCAGATAGGGTCGCAGCGGCTTCAGCGCACTGACCACACGCTCGAGGTTTGTGTCCGAACGCGAGTAGACCACATCGACGTCCTGCGTCAACCGGCTCGCGCCATGCACCGTTGCCGCCACTCCGCCAACGAGAATGAACTCCATGTCTGCACCCGTCAGGGCGCCGAGGAGTTTTGCGAAGTCGGTCATGGAGCTAGGGGGCTGCGGCTCGCCCCGCCCGGCGGGCTTCGCTGGCGAAGGCCGAGAGTGCGGCCAGGGCCCGGATGCGGTCGTCCGGCGAGCGATTCAGGTTTTCCAGAAGCAGCGACCGGTCGATGTCCCGTTTGTAGGCCTCGGTTACCGGATCATCCGCCGGGCGCGGCGAGATATCCGCCTGGAAGGTGAAGCCCGCGGCGTCGAGTAATCGTGACAGGGTCTCGACGGATGGACTGACCTGCCCGCCCTCGATCCGCGCGACCACCGACTGGGCGGTGCGAGCTCGGAGGGCGAGATCGCGCTGGGACAGGCCCGCAGCGTTCCGCGCCTCGCGCACCAGTTTCGCGGCGAGAGTGATAGCTTTCATGCTGTTATACTAGCTTATTAGCTATCACCAGTCAATGCCGCCGCCGCAACGTGACGTGTGGCTTGCCGACCACGGCATTTTGTCTTACGTTGTCTTACATGGCAAACACAGTGACCATCCGCCTGGACCGGGAGCTGGCTCGCAGTCTCGCCCGCATCAGCCGCCGGCTGGGGCGCACCCGGAGCGATGTGGTTCGGGACGCACTCCGGCGCCAACTGGCCCTGTTGCAATTCGACGATCTGCGGCAGCGGATTGCGCCCTTTGCCGAAGCTGCCGGCTACCTCACCGATGAGGATGTGATCCGCGACGTGTCGTGAGGGTTTTTCTCGACACGAACGTCCTGGTGAGTGCGTTCGCCACGCGGGGGCTGTGCGCCGACCTGTTCAGAGCTGTGATTGCCGAGCACGAGCTGGTGGTCGGCGAGGTGGTGCTGAGCGAGCTACAACGGGTGCTGCTTACGCGCTTCCGGGTGCCCGAGGAGCACGTCCGACAGATCGAGGAGCTGCTGCGGTCTTACGAGGTGGTTCCGCGACCGGCGGCCATGGACCCGGTGCCTGTGCGGGATGCCTCGGATCGCTGGGTTCTCGCAAATGCGCGGGCCGGAGGCGTGGACGTGCTCGTCACCGGTGATGCGGATCTGCTCGCGGTTGCGAACACTGCTGGTTTGCCGATCCTTTCGCCCAGGGATTTCTGGAGTGAGCTGAGGCAACGATGACGGCGCCGCAGACTCGTCTCAACGCTCTCCTCGCGCTCGACCGAAGGCCAGTGATCGCGCACCGCGGTGGAAGCGCCCGCGCGCCGGAGAACACTCTCGAGGCGATGCAGCTCGCCGTCACTGACGGGGCCGATGGTATCGAGTTCGACGTGCGGCTTTCGGCGGACGGCGAGGTGGTGGTGATACACGACCCGACGGTCGATCGTACGACCGACGGGACGGGCAGGGTCGAGCGGATGACGGTCGCCGAGCTGAGATCTCTCGACGCAGGGTACCGGTTCGACGTCCAGGCGTCCGATCCGGGTGTGAGAGTGAGGCACCGCATCCCCACGCTCGACGAAGTGTTGGGGAGTTTACCCGGTGTTCCGCTTCTCATCGAGATCAAGCTTCCGTCAGCCGCGGCAGCGACGCGCGCAGTGATCGAGAGGCACGGGGCCCAGGACCGGTGCCTGGTCGGTTCGCTCAGTGGAGACGTGCTGAACGTTTTTCGCGGCTCCGGTATCGCACGCATTGCCAGCCGGAGTGGAGTGATCGCGTTGCTGGTGAGATCGCTCACGGGAGCACAGTCCCCTGTGCCTGACGAAGTGAGCGCACTGTCCATCCCGCGGACGTACAATGGTGTGCCGCTACCGGTCACACGTCTCGTGGGGACAATGCGGTCGGCAGGCAAACCGACCCACATCTGGACGGTGAACGACCCCAGCGAAGCGCGCGCGATGTGGAAGCTCGGCGCCAGCGGGATGGTCACCGACGATGTGCCGGTGATCCTCGCGGCGCGGTCCCGATACTCCGGCTGACTTCATTCTTTTCAACTACAAGCTTTTGGAAGGAAGCACGTTGCTGCTGAGGTGTTCAACGTTGGCGGCAACAAGTACCGCATCTCGGCGACAGTCGACTATGAGTTTCAGGTGATACGTGTGCACCGGGTGATGACCCACAAGGAAGAAAGAAGCAATGGCACAGACTTCGTTCCATTTGGACAAGCCGGGAATCATCCGGACGCCCGAGGCACACGAGGCGGCACTTCGCGAGACTCGATCGGCTGATGGCGAAGGAGCCGCACCGCGGCAGCTCCTCCGAGTCAGGCACTCACCTGGGCCGAGGCACGCGCAACGTCGGTTCTGACGTTCGACCTGACGGACACCGAACAGAGGCCAAACGATTGCGGTGGTTGCGTTTAGAAGCACAATGACATATTTTCCAATACAAGGATTGATGCCCGTCATTTAGGCGAACGCCGGCTCCATGCCGTGTGTCTGGGGAAACCCGGACCTAGCCTAGATGACGGGCATCATTTTTTCCTTGGAAAGCGGATTGGAAGACGCGGAGTAATACTCACCGTATGGCCGCTCTCGCGTATCGTCCCGGTCGAGAATCAGCCTGTATGCGGGTCCCAGAAGATTGAAGAAGCGATCTTCCCCTCTCTCCAGAAACCGCTGCAACGCCCACAAGTAGTAGTCGGTGACTTGCAGACCAACAGTCTCTGAGGGTGTACTCGAAGAAATCACGGCTGGCCGATCGATCCCCTTTTTCCATTTGGCCTCGAAACGCGTTTTCGCAAGGTTGATAGCCTTCGACAATGCGATGTTGCGGTTCGCTTTTCCACGTCGAGCGAATACGATGTGCGTCTCACTGGCCAGATGGAGCCGGTCCTTGAATATCGAGGATACCAACTCCTCGTAGATGAAATCTGATCCGAGCTTGTTCTGGGTCCGCTTGAAATAGGCGCGCAGGTCATGAACAACCGCGCTCTTGCGGCGGAACCCAGCGTAGACTTCGACCCGTGCATCTTTCAGCAAGTCGAATACTTCTTTCCGTACTTCAGCGGCATCGTCTTTGGCGTGGAAAAGGAGCGCTGTCTTTCCTCCGTGAGGCGACATCGATGGCACGCCGGCGAAATACGGGTCTCTCAACAGGCGAGCGCGCAGCGATTCCATTGCTGACGTGAGCGCGGGCAGATCGTGTATCAGAGCGGCTGCGACCACGAAGCACCTGGAAACTCCTTCGCTTCCCACGATGGAGCCGCCCAAGCGATCGAAGAAGGTCAAATCTCCCGCTTCGTCCACAAAGTATCGATCAATGCGTTCAGGCTCCGTCATCATCATCAGCAGGGTTCACGGTCACATTCTGTGACGTACCGCTCTTGCACCGAGTTCACTCGATCCGAATTCGGCCTGAAACAAACTTGCTGCCCGTGACTTGCCACTTTACCCATCCCGGGCTCGAACCAAGCCGGTTCTGACCCAGGGATCGTACGGGCGCCGTCCAATTAAACCACAATATCAGCTCCAGAGGGGGTCGGCCTTTTCATGATAGTGAACATGACCGCGGGAGCGGTGGACGTCTTCATCACGGCTTCCCGGCGCGAATCTCGCGACCGCGACACCGAGTATAACCGCGCACGTCAAGCAGTACACAGATCTCCCTGAGGTATATCCATGAGCACGATCAGCTTGCGTCTGCCCGAATCGTTGCATAAACAGGCTCGGGAGCTGGCCGACAAGGAGGATATCTCCATCAATCAGCTCGTTGCGACTGCCCTCGCGGAAAAAATGTCTGCGTTGATGACCGTCGAGTATCTGGCGGAGCGAGCGTCGCGGGGGAGCCGTCGCAAGTTCGATCGCGTCCTGAAGAAGGTGCGGGCACGTAATGCTGAACCGGTTGAGGGCGACGAGGTGTAGGCACTCCCGACACTCGGTCCACTGCGCGTTGTATCTTATCTTCCCTGTCGTGGACCGCAATGGACCGCACTGCTACGCCCGTTGATCGAGCTTCGCCTTCGCACATATTTGCCCACTCGAGGATCTCTTGAAGCGTCAGCTGACTATTCCTGCCGCGGCCGTGTTCCTGTTCGCCGTGTTCGGCTGCGACCGGCGAGAGGGCGGCGCCGTCCAGTCGGACTTCCCCGTCGACAGCATCGCGAGCCCCGCCGGCCCGGGAAGCGCGGAGCCCAATCTTTCCACCGGCCCGGACGGACGCGTCTACATGTCCTGGCTGGAAGCTGCTGATTCGGGACATGCTCTTCGATTCGCCGTTCATGATGGAGCGACCTGGACAACCGCCCGGACGATTGTTGCGCGTCGCGACTTCTTCGTGAACTGGGCTGATTTTCCCTCGCTCGTGGTGCTCGACAGCCAGAGACTTGCCGCGCACTGGCTTCAGCGCAACGGCGCTGGCACATACGCGTACGGCGTGCACGTCGCTCAGTCGAATGATCACGGCGAGACCTGGAGCAATCCCGTGATCGCCCATCGCGATTCTACTCAAACGGAGCATGGCTTCGTCGCGATGTGGCGGGACTCCGGCAAGGTCGGCGCTGTGTGGCTTGACGGCCGAAAGTTCAAGCCGGCCGGCCACGACGCATCCGGCGCAACGAGCCATAGCGCCGGGAACGAGATGATGCTGGTGACCACGACGCTGTCACCAGACGGAACGCACGGAGCGGAGGTGCGGCTGGACGAACGGACGTGCGACTGCTGCCAGAATGCGGCGGCGATGACGAACACCGGTCCGATCATCGCCTACCGCAATCGCTCGCCGGATGAGATCCGCGACATTTATGTCACGCGTCGCGTTGGGGGCAAGTGGCTGCCCGGAACTCCGGTACACGACGACAACTGGCAGATTGCCGCCTGTCCGGTCAACGGCCCCGCCCTCGCGACGCTAGGCGATCGTGTCGCGCTCGCGTGGTTCACGGCGGCGAACGACAGTGCTCGCGTGAAGGTCGCCTTTTCGAATGATGCCGGCGCCAGCTTCGAGGCACCGGTCCGGGTCGACGGGGGGAATCCCGCGGGACGCGTGGATGTCGCCATGCTGGCTGACGGCGCCGCGCTCGTCACGTGGATCGAGCGCACGGGGGGTGATACGGCGGCGGTTCGCGTCCGTCGCATCTCTCCTGGCGGTAAAGCCGGCGCCCCCGTGACCATCGCCTCGGCATCGGCTGCGCGCGCGAGCGGATTTCCGCAGATGGTGATCACCGGAACCAATGTGGTGTTCGCGTGGACAGTGCCGGGACGTCCGTCCGCCATTCGAGTTGCTCGCGCCCCCGTCTCAAACATTAAATGAGCCGACGCGTTCTTTTACTCGCGGCAGGTCTGTCGATGGCTGTGGGGTGCGCGTCAGACGGCGAGAATGCCGCGAGGAGTGGTCGCATCGAAGTCGGACTGCCCGTGCCGGCGTATGCCACGGTCTCTCTGGAAGGCGACTCCGTGTCGCTCGAGCAGCAGAGGGGAAAGGTCGTGCTGCTCAACATTTGGGCGACCTGGTGCCATCCCTGTCGCGATGAGATCCCCGAGCTCCGGGCCATTCACCGTCGCTATCGTAACCGCGGACTCGAGCTGATTGGCGTCAGTGTCGATACTGACGGGACCGATGCGACGATCCGCACGTTCATGAAGGACTTCCAGATGACCTTTCCCATCTGGCGCGATCCGGATGAGCGGATCTCGACCCAGTTCCTTGCGGTCGGAGTACCGGCGACGTTCCTGATCGATGAGGAAGGAATCCTCCGCTGGCGGAAGACGGGACCAATCGCGCCCAACGACACGTCGCTCACTTCGGCGATCGAACGCGCCCTGGGTTCCTGACCCTTGCAGGGCGCGTCTGTTGGAGTAGCCATCAGTTTCACGGCAGGGGTGTTGAGCTTCCTCTCACCGTGTGTGCTTCCGCTGATCCCGAGCTACATCAGCTTCATCACCGGGATGAGCATCGACGACGTGCAACGCTCGCGGCGCATCGCGCTCGTGCACTCCCTGTTGTTCATCCTCGGCTTCACGCTCGTGTTCCTGGCGCTCGGAGCGACGGCGACCATCGTGGGCCGAGCACTGCACCAGCACCGCGACTGGGTCGGCCGGATTGGTGGCGCCCTGGTGATCATCTTCGGATTGTATCTCCTTGGTGTGTTCAACATCGGCGTCTTCGCGCGAGAGCGGCGAGTTCACATTGCCACCAAGCCCCTGGGCTACTTTGGCACCGTGCTGGTGGGCATGGCGTTCGCGGCCGGATGGACGCCGTGCATCGGGCCGATTCTCGGAGGCGTGCTCACATATACAGCCAGCTCCGCGGATCTGAACCGCGGGCTGCTGTTACTCCTCGCCTATTCGATTGGACTCGCCGTTCCGTTCCTTCTTGCGGCGCTGATGATCGAGCGGTTCATCACACTGTTCCAGCGTTATCGGGGAGCACTCGTGTGGATGACGCGGGTGTCGGGTGGAATGCTCATCGCCATCGGTCTGCTGATGATCACGGACAGCATGACGGTGCTGACAGGGTGGCTCCAGCAATGGACGCCGGAGTTTCTGCGAAGCCGTCTCTAGCCGCCGGGTTGCTCGCCCCGCACGCGCGCGAAGAAGCCTTGCAGGTCGAGCGTGAACGGAGGGGTCGCCGCGGTGGGTGCCCACTCGAGGATGCCGGCGACCCTCACTGCTGTTGCCGCTGAAGAACGCCACCGGTCCACGTGCCGCGATTCCACGTCCATGAGCCAGTATTCGGGCACCGTTCGCTGATAGAGGGTCCGCTTCCTCCCACGATCGCCCCGCTCACTTCCGGGTGACAGTATCTCGACCGCGAGGAGGACGGCGCGGGCGGTTCGTTCGTGCTGGAGTCGCGCGGCCTCGGCCGGAGGTACCACGAAGACATCCGGTTGCACGAGCGTTCCGGACTCCAGCTCGACGGCGAACGGCGAGACCATCGTCCTGCCGATTCCTGTCCGATCGCAGTATGTCGCCAGCTCGCGCGCGAGTTCCAGTACGGCGAATTGGTGCGGCCCACCCGGCGATGGCGTCACGAGCAGCTCGCCGTCCACCACCTCGTACCGTGGCGAATGCAGCGGGTTGTCGTCGATGAGCGCCTGCACTTCAGCGCGAGACCAGCGGCGTGTTGCGGCGGGCATGCCCATATCTTGCTCGGCTCGGCGGCGGGTGCGCAAGGGATCACGCATCATTACAATTTTGGGCTTGTCAAAAGCTTTTACGGGCCTCCGAGTGCAGACGTCCGTCGATCTACCATGAAACGGATCGCTCCAGGTTCGTTCGAGCTCCTCTTTCCTTATTCGTCGGATTCCGTTCGTTCTTTTTGTTTGCTTGCTTCTGTTTTTATTTCTCGTGATCTCGGCAAGACATCAAAAGAGATCTCGACGAACATTGAAAAATTCGTCTCATGGTAGAACGACCTTTCGCGCCAATTTTGATCTCGTCAAAAGCTTTTACAGGCCTCCGACTGGAGACAACAGTTGATCTACCATGAAACGGAACGCTCCAGGTTCGTTCGAGCTCCTCTTTCCTTTTTCGTCGCATTCCGTTCGTTCTTTCTGTTTGCTTGCTTGTGTTTTTATTTTTCGTGATCTCGGCAAGACATCGAAAGAGATCTCGACGAAACATTGAAAGAATCGTCTCAGCTCCCTTTCCTCGATTCGGCACGTCGGGCAATCGCATGATGAAAGAATCGCCTGCAGGTGGCTGATAATTACGCTTGCCTTCCGATGGGGAATGTTAGTCAACTACTAACACGGTCGACCGGGTGACGAATGCAGGTTCGCGGGCGGCACTTGCTGGAAGCGTTTGGAAGGAAGCACGTTGCTGCCGAGGCACCGCTCAAGCAGTGGGATCGCCTCGTTTCTGTGCTCACGGTCAATCGGCCAGAGGAATGGGCGCAGCATGTTTCGAAGGTCAGCACGGTCGGCCATCGATGCACAGTGTTCAACATTGGCGGCAACAAGTACCGCATCTCGGCGACGGTCGACTATGAGTTTCAGGTGATACGCGTGCACGAGAAAGAAGCAATGGCACAGACTGCGTTCCAGTTGGACAAGCCGCGCATCATCCGGACGGCGGAGGCGCACGAGGCGGCGCTTCGCGAGCTCGATCGGCTGATGGCGAAGCAGCCGCGCCGCGGCAGCAAGGAAGGTGATCAGCTCGAGCTCCTGTCCCTTCTGATTGGCGATTATGAGTCTCGAACGGTCACGCTGGGTGGCAAGTCCACGCCTCAGAGCATCGTTGAGTTCATGGCGGACCAGCACGACGTTTCGAGCGGCGAACTGGCTGCACTTCTGGGCGGTCGTAGCTCGCTTTCGCTGTTTCGGAGGGGTCGGCCGCTTTCGAAAGGGCAGATTGCGAGGCTACGAGCGCGGATGGGTATCCCGGTTGAGTTGCTCTTTGAAACGGAACCGGTCGCGGGGAATGCCGCACGCCGTCGCCGCCCTGCAGCTATCGGCGCGTCAGGACGCGGCCGGAAAAAAATCGCGGGTACCCG
>JBKJRV010000454.1:0-2955 GCA_046593115.1 Gemmatimonadaceae bacterium | reverse complement strand
TGATGTGCGATGTCCCCGACGCGCGACCACCCCGTCGCCACGGCGTCTGCCGAGGTCATGCCCTGCACGGGAAAGAGGCCAAGCGTCAATGACAATCCCAGAATGGCCAGCTGCCCTACCCAGAAAGCCGGAGTCGAATACAGACCGAGAGCAATGGCGCTGATGCCGGCATCCTGCGCGCCATGCGCCCGAATCGCGGCAATCGCGCCGAGCGGAACAGCAATGAATACGGAGATCACCAGCGCCGTCCCGGTGAGCAACAGGGTTGCCGGGACGCGCTCCAGAATGACGCCGAGCGTCGCCCTTCCATAGACGTACGAGAAGCCAAGATCTCCCGTCACCACTCGGCCAAGGTACGTCATGAGCTGCCGCGGAAGTGGCTGATCGAGGCCGAACCGCTCGCGCATGGCTGCATAGTAGGCCGCATCGCCGTGTTCGCCGGCGAGCACCAGGACCGGGTCGCCCGGCGCAATGTGAATGAGCAGGAAGCTGATGATGAGAATGACGGTCATCGTCGGCACGACCTGGAGCAACCGGCGGGCAACGAAGCGGGCATCCATACCGGCCGCGCCTCGCGCGTTCACCGCGTGCACTTCGCCGTGGCGGCGAAGTGGGAGATGCGGCCAAAGCCGTAGCAGCGCACGGAGTAGGCGCGCGTGGACAGGGTTTCGACGAGCCATACGTACGGCTGATCACGCACCGCGATCTCCTGGACCTGCCGATATAGTCGGCGGCGCTCCTGTACGTCGATCGCCGCGCTCGCACTGTCGAACAGGGCATCCAGAACAGGATTTCGGTAGCCCGCCATGTTCGAGAAAGGCACCGGTGCGATGCTCGACGTCACGTACATGCGTCGCACGCCGATTTCGGGATCAGTACCGTTGCAGTAGGCGCCAATAGCGGTGTCGAAGTCGCGCGCCGTGAAGACGGCGGCGGCGAACACCGCGGGCTCCAGCGATTCCAGCCGCACGTCGATACCGACGTCGCGAAGCTGCGCGCGGAGCAGGTCACCGTACAGCATCTGACTCGGCATCGCTTTGAATCCAATCGACAGCGACGTGCCGTCAGGCATGCCAGGTATGCCCCGCGCTGTGCGCACCTCCCGACCGCTTCGACGCCAGCCGGCGAGGTCCAGCAGGCGCGCGGCCTCCACGGTGTCGTAGGCAGGAATCGGCAGGTTGGAAGCATGCGCGAACGCGATCTCGGACGAAATGGGCGCATCCGCTGCGCGCCCGCTACCGAACAGCACACGCTCGACGAATTGCGGGCGATTCACCGCATGCGCGATGGCCCTGCGAACCCGAAGATCGCGGAAGATCGGCCGATCAAGGTTGAAGCCGAGTGTGGTAATGCAGTTGCTGCCACCGGAGCCCAGCGGCGACTGCATCAGGCGAACCCGGGAATTGGTGCTCAATCGTCGCCGCGACGACGCGGGAACACCGTAGAGCCAGTCCACCTCACCAGCCTCGAGCGCCGCGACCTGCGTGTCGTCGTCGGGAATTACCCGAATAACGACCGTAGTGAGCGCCGGTGCACCCCCGAAATACTCCTGATTGGCTGTGTAGCGTATCTCGCCATGCGGCGCGTACGACGCAAACTTGTACGGGCCGGTGCCGATGGGTGCGAGGTTCGCCGGATGGCGCAGTGGATCGCCGGTCGAATACACATGCTCGGGAAGGATCGGAGCGTCATTGACGTCGAGCTGTTGCAGCAGCGGCGCATACGGGCGCCGAAAGTCGAAGACCACCGTGGAATCGTCCGGTGCGCTCACGCCTGCAAGCGCCGGCGCCAGCGACGCGCGGGTGCGCGCATGATAGCGCAGGAGCAGCTGTTCGAAGCTGAATTTCACATCAGCGGCCGTGAACGGCTTGCCGTCGTGCCAGCGAACGCCACGTCGCAGATGAAACCGGTACCGCGCACCGCCTTGTTCAACCTCCCACCGCTCGGCCAGGGCGGGTATCGGTCGCAGTGAGTCATCCAGTGCGACGAGACCATCGTACAGCAATCCCGCCGCAGTGTGCACCGTGCCATTCGTCGTAATCGCCGGATTGAGCTGTCCGGGATCCGTGCTGATCGCCGCGACGAGTGTGCGTTCGTCGCGGCCAGAACGTTTCTGGTTGCACGCCGGTACTGCGAGGAGCACCAGGAGCAATAGTGAGATCGCTCCGCGGCGCGGGACGTCAGTCTGGACCATGATCTCCTGCAGGTGAGCCGACCCACGAGAATTCCCCGGGGCGATAGGATGCACGCCGGCGCGAGAGACAGCGAGGTCCGCGTTCAGTGACGAGGCTCGCGCGCCGCCATAGGCACCGCCAAGTTATTATCGGATTGGCACCTGCGTGCCTGTTGCGTCGCATGACTCCCTTACGATCTCGACCCACAGGAGCCCGGCCTGACTACCGCACCGCGCACTGACGTGCCCACCAACCTCACCGTGCGCGACGAGGACGTCCCGCTGCACGACGACGTACGGTGGCTCGCCGCGTCCCTCGGCCGCGTCATTCGCCGGATGGAGGGCGAGGAGGCGTTCAGCACCATCGAGGGGCTGCGAGTAGCATGTCGCGCGCGGCGGCACAGCGATCCTGGCGCGCCCTCGCTCGACACGCTGCTTGCGCAGGTCGAATCCCTCCCGCTCGAGCGCGGTGCGGTAACGGCGCGCGCGTTTACGCTCTTTTTCCTGCTCATCAACACGGCGGAGCAGGTGCACCGCGTCCGGCGCGCTCGCGCCTACCGCACCACCGACAACGCCGAACCGCAGCCCGCCTCGGCACGGTGGGCAATGCGCGCGCTGCACGCCGCCGGCCGCGACGCATCGCAGGTGGAGCATGCGATGCGCGGGCTCGACGTGCGTCCGGTGCTCACCGCGCACCCAACCGAATCCACTCGCCGCACCCTTCTCGCCCTGCAGGCGCGCGTCGCCGACCTGCTCCTCGAGCGCGAAGGCGTCCCGCTCGC
>JBKJRV010000134.1:0-4562 GCA_046593115.1 Gemmatimonadaceae bacterium | reverse complement strand
GTGCTTTCACTCGATGAAAGTGCCGCATAGCTGGGTGAGTGCGACGTGGTGGAGTCCGCTTCGCCCTAGCGAACTCTACCGCACTCCCGTCGAGCATTACGTCGAACTGCCTGCCAGCGGTGGCACGACCGCGCGAGGACCTACGCGAGCAACAATGGGCGACAAGTTATCCTGATAAGTGTTTCACGTGAAACATCGCTTTTTTGTGACACGGTTATATTCCCGCGACACACACAGCGGATTAATCGTGGCTCGCGTCATTGCAATCGCTAACCAAAAGGGCGGTGTAGGGAAGACCACCACCGCAGTCAATCTCGCCGCGAGCCTCGCCGTTGCCGAACAGCGTACGCTCCTCATCGATGGAGACCCTCAGGGTAACGCTACCAGCGGCGTCGGACTCGATCGTGATTCCATTCAGGACACGGTTTACCGGGCCCTGCTCGGAGAAACTTCCCTGGCCGCGGTAACTCACCGGTCCGTACAGTTCAAACATCTCGACGTGGTACCCGCCACTTCCGAGCTCGCTGGCGCCGAGCTGGAGCTCGTTGACCATCCGCGCCGCAGTGTGCTCATGCGCGATGCAATCGATGCGGTCAGCGCGCAATACGACTACATCCTCATCGATTGTCCTCCATCGCTCGGATTGATCACCCTCAACATGTTGGCAGCGGCAGGCTCGCTTCTCATTCCATTGCAGTGCGAGTACTACGCCCTCGAAGGCCTCTCACAGTTGCTCAACACCGTGCACATGGTACAACACAGTGTGAACGAGCGATTGAGCATCGACGGGGTTGTGCTGACCATGTATGACGCCCGATTGAACCTCTCCAAGCAGGTTGCGGCCGATGCTCGGGAATACTTCGGCAACAAGGTGTTTGAGCACGTCATTCCGCGGAATGTACGGCTGGCAGAAGCTCCGAGCTTCGGAAAGCCCATTATTCTGTACGACGTGGCCTCAGTCGGCGCCCAGGCATACATGGGCGTTGCTCGCGAGCTCTTGCAGCGTCATGCCAGGCCAGTAGCTCTCGACCGTTCCCGGGATATGTCGGACTACAGGGGCAACACAGACATTCCAATCGAAACACCGTGACCGCAGAAAAACCTCGTCGCCTTGGTCGCGGACTCGATGCTCTCTTCGCGCCAACTCCGAAAAATCAGGGAGCGGCCAGTAGCGAGGCCGCCGAACGAAGGATTCCACTTCGGGAGATTCGTCCCAATCCGCTTCAGCCACGGGTCACCTTCGATCCTGCGGACCTGGCGGAGCTCGAGTCCAGTCTGAAAGTTCACGGACTCCTGCAGCCCGTCGTCGTGCGAAAAGCGCCTTCGGGATCCGGCTTCGAATTGATCGCCGGTGAGCGGCGTTTTCGTGCGGCCACCCGCCTGGGATGGATTGATATTCCCGCGATAGTCCGGCAAGTCGACGATGCTGAGCTACTCACGCTCGCCCTGATTGAGAATCTCCAGAGGGCTGACCTCAATGCGGTCGAAGAAGCGGAAGGGTATCGCAAGCTCATCGATGATTTCGGGCTGACACAGCAGCAAGTTGCAGAAGCGGTTGGGAAAGATCGATCCACAGTAGCTAACATATTGCGGCTATTGAATTTACCTTCCAGCATTCGTCGCCTTGTTCAGGACGGCGCCTTATCCATTGGACACGCCCGAGCACTGCTGGGCATGAGCGATCAACGCGCGATGGCCGAGCTTGCCCGCGAGATTGTCGCTCAGGAATTGACTGTGCGCGATGTCGAAAACAGAGTCCGCGGATTCGGCTCGTCCGCGCCGAGTCGCAAGAAGTCCAGCACATCAAACAGGTCGGCCGAAGCAAGTCGAATCGAAGAAGATCTGCGCCGTCGGCTCCAGACCGATGTCGCCGTCGCCGTCGACAAGAGCGGCGGGGGCACGGTGAAAGTTTCCTTTTATTCACCCGATGATCTCGAACGCGTTCTCGACGTCATACTCGGCGCAGAGCGAGAGCGGCGATGAGCGATGAGCGCGGACCGCCACCGCCCCCGCGTGATAATCTGTACACGCCCTCTGCCGGCTCAATGATCGTCAGCCTGCAGCGCGAAGGCGGACTCGCGAGCCGTACCATGGTCTTCACGAAGCGCCAGGTAAGATGGTTTCGTCTCTTCTTCTCGCGATTTGGGTTCGTTATCGCTATCGCGTTCGGTGCCAGCTGGCTCTACTTCGCATTTCAAACCGCCCGCGTCCCTGCACTCTCTCGACGGCTTGCTGGAATGCGAACCGATTCCGCCCGACTCGACACTTTGCAGTTACGACTCGAGGAGTTACAGCGTCGATACGCACAGGTGCAGGGCCTGATGAGCGTCGGCGAACCGATGGCCGTCGCACCGGCCCCGCCAACGCACTGGCCCCTTCCAGTCGCGGGATACATCACGCGAGGACAGATCAGCGCGAGTGGCGCTGAGCACACTGGTCTGGACATCGCGGTACCAGCAGGAACCGAAGTACACGCCGCGGGTGCCGGCAGGGTCGCGGAAGCGGGTGAGTCGAATGAATACGGACTTTTCGTGCGAATCACGCACTCGGATCAGTACGAATCGTTCTACGGACACCTCGGGAAAATACTGGTTTCCCGAGGCGCGCGCATTGCTGGAAAGCACGTCATTGGAATCTCGGGTAACACCGGACGATCTACCGCCCCGCACCTGCATTTTGAGATCAGGCAGGGAGGGCGCACGGTAGACCCGCTCAGCATCATCAAGAGAGGCAAGAATGGCGATCTTCACTAAGGACGGCCCGGAAAAAACTGACCGTCGCCCCACGTCTGCCACACCCTCCGATAGTCCACTCTCCATCATCGCCACTGGAATGACCGTCACCGGCGATCTCGAGAGCAGCGGAGTGATCAAGATTGAAGGAAGGATTGAAGGGTCTATTCGCGCGGCACGGCAGGTCCTCCTTGGGCGGCAGGGCGAGGTCAAGGGCGACATTCACGCGCACGAAGCCGTGATCGGCGGGAAGGTTCAAGGGGTCATCAAGGCAACGGATCGCGTAGAGCTTCAGGGAACCGCGATCGTCACGGGTGACATTCACACAAAGACGATCGTTGTGCTTGAAGGCGCTCGCATCAATGGCCAGGTCCGTATGGACGAGGGCCTGTCTGCTCGCGAGGCTACCCCGCAACAGGCGGTGGCTATCGTTCGTTGAAGCGGAAATGCCGCTTTCGCCACTCCACGAAAGTCATTTATGACCCGTTGCTCGGCGATTATACACACGAGCTAACTCGTAATCCTCCTTACAGTTACAGTGGGATGCCATCACGATTGGCTCGCTTGTCCACATCAATCCACATTGCGCTGTCCCTCCTGCTGGCGGGATGTTCGCCACCGGCAGAACGCGACAGTACCTCGGATACCGCACGGTCGTTCAAGGTCGCGCTCCTCACTCCGGGATCCATCTCTGATCGGTCCTGGAATTTTGGCGCGCATCAGGGATTACTCCGGATCCGCGACAGTCTCGGCGCATCCATAAGTCATATCCAGACGCGAACGCCCGCCGAGTTTGAGGAAAATTTCAGACAGTATGGCATTGATGGCTACGACCTTGTGTTCGGGCATGGTTTCGAATTTCAGGACGCCGCCCTGAGAGTCAGCCCCGAGTTTCCGCGCACCATATTTGTCACCACTTCCGGCAATTCCGTCAGAGCGAACGTCGCCGGGATGGTCTTTGGGTTTGAGGATGCTTCGTACGAGGCCGGCGTCCTCGCTGGCCTTCTGACACGCACTAGTGTCCTGGGAGTGATTGGTGGCACCGAATTGCCTCCGGTGAAATCGAGCTTCCGCGCGTTTGCGGCAGGGGTCAATGCTGTTAATCCGCGTGCTACGATTCTCACCTCGTACATTGGCAATTGGGACGATGCAAGCGCGGGAAAGGAGCAGGCACTCGCGCAAATTGCGCGCAAGGCCGACATCCTTTTTCAGAACACGGACGCCGCTGGCCTGGGAATCTTCCAGGCAGCCCGTGAAAAACCAGGCGTGCTGGTCTTCGGATCCAACTCCGATCAGAATGCGGTCGCTCCCGAAGTGATCATCGGAAGCGTGGTCATCGATCTTCCGAGAGCCCTGATGTCCGTTGCCCGGGAGGTGCGTGAGCGGCGGTTCACACCTCGAGTGATCCGGCTTGGCACATCCGCCGAGATCGTCACTCTGGTCCTCAATCCTGCGCTGGCCGCAAGAATCCCGGCTGCTGTTCGACAGCAGCTCGACTCAACGCACGACGCCCTTGTCCGGGGCGATCGCCCCCGAGCGCTGACCGACAGCGTCTTCGCTGCGCCGTGATCAGGCTGCCTGATGTTGCTCATGCGCTGGACGAGGAGTTGCAAACGCGCGCGGTACCCGACTATCCCAACGCGCTGAACGGTATTCAGGTGGCTCACCGCGGGCCGGTACGAGGCATTGCAGCGTCTGTCGATCTTTCTCTCAGGACCATTGACGGAGCCATCGCCACCGGCGCCAACCTCCTCCTCGTCCATCACGGTCTTTTCTGGGGCGGCCTTCAGCCGATGGTCGGTGCGTTTCACGATCGCGTAAGGGCGCTTA
>JBKJRV010000481.1:0-6771 GCA_046593115.1 Gemmatimonadaceae bacterium | reverse complement strand
CGCGAGTATGCCTCCGAATACGCGTTGTACGCGGTGAGGTTATCGCTGCCGGGCACGACGAGGCCCTCCAGATTCCTATCTTCGCGCGTCATACGGTGCAGCGACTCGATACCGCTCATGACCGCCACGTACGGCAGCATATCGTCCTCGGCGTGGACGAGCAGCTCGGCCCACGGCCGGTCCACCGGCATCGCCTCGACGGCGCGTCCATACTTCGAGAGTCGCCCAAGCTCATCGATGATCCCGCGGCCCCTGAGGAGCTGAATGGCATTGCGGTACGACACGCGATCGAGCGGAACCGGCAGCTCGAGGTCGTCCGCCTGCACGCCGATGTCGGCACACGTCATCGCCACGCGCTCGCAGTCGCCGGCGAGCTGAAATTCGGGCGCCGTAGGTCGAAGGGCTTCAAACCGAATGTCGCGATCGGACAAAATGAAGACGCGCCCACCCTCGACGCGTCCGTGCACGCGACCGGCCATCTGCAGAATCTCGTTTGCACCCAGGTGCGTCTGGGTAAGCACATTACGCCCGCGGTCAATGATGTTCGTGAAGCGAACGTCGTCGATGATGACCGTATCGAGACCGCGCACGTTGAGCGCACTCTGGCCCGCGGCGGTCATCGCGAGCAGATAAGGCCGCCGCTCCCCCTCGCCTTCCAGATACGGCCGTACGACACGAATGGGCTCGCCGCCATGGTAGAACGCAGCGTTGATGCGTGGTGCCCGATGCCGAACATGCTCCGCGGCCTGCTCGACACCCGCCCGCGTTGGCAGGAAGACGGCGACGCCACGTTTCTCGCGGATCACCTGTCGCAGGAACGACTCGTCCAGAAATTCGATGGGCTTGCGGCGAACGACGGTGACTTTTGCCGCCCGGCCAGGATCGAACGAAAAGCTCTGGATCACTTCACTGGAGCCGAGGTACTGCGAGTAGAAGGTGGGGTCAACCGTCGCGGACAACCAGATGTACCGGCAGCCAATGCGCTTGCCGAGTGCGAGCACGAGCTCCAGCTCGGCCGACGTCTGGTGAATCTCGTCTACGATGAGCGTATCGACTGGGAGGATGTCGCCATCCTGGAACCATCGGCGCGCGATGCCAGTGGTGACGACGATGACATTCCAGCTCGGTGTCTCCGGCGTTGCTTCACGCTCACGGTTGACGACGCCGACCTTCAGCTCGGTTTTGAGAATGGCCTCCGCGATGATGCGGATCGCCAGCGTCTTTCCTGTGCCCGTTCCCGCGACGATTCCAAATCCCTCGCCGGATGATGCCAGCCGTCGGACGTCTGCACCGTGCTCGCGCTCGAGAAACGTCTCGAGATGCAGGCCCACAGCGAGCTCAATGGTCTCGCACGCTGCCCTGGTGGGTGCGACAACGATGATCCGCCCGGTGGGAGGCTCGGCGGCCACGAACGCATCGCGGTCGAGCGGCAGGTACGGGTCGCGAACGGATCTCAGCACAGGCGAGGCAGGTGCAAGTACGAAGCCGCCGCGGGAGCTTCCCGCGACGGCTTTCTCTGATCAGGCATGACGTACCGGACGATTACAGGTCGTTCGGATTTCCCTTTTTCACGGGAGCTTTGCCTTTCGGGGCTACCGGCTTCTTTGCTTTCGGCTTTTTCGCATCGGGCGGTTGAACCTTCTCGCCGCGAGCGTCGTCCGGCTTGTTCAGCTCCGCATCGGCATCGCGGAGACGGGGAACAGTGAATCCCTTGCGGCCCGGTTTCGCGTTCTCGTCACCGAAAACAACCCGTCCGTTCGCGGGGCGATTCCGCACTGCGGTCGCACAGTCGGTCGGTGCTGCCTGCTGTCCGGCGGGCACGCCATCGATCCAGATGCGGCACATTCCCGCGGGCGGGCGGTGGCCCGGCGGAACACCGTCCAGCTTCCGCCCGAATTGAGCGGAAAGGGGCGACGCGAGCAGCAGCATCGCGAAAATGGCAGGTACGATGAGTCGTAACATGGTTACTCCTTTCTGAAGCTGGTCCGGCATCGGCCAGCACCCGGTACAATGCACGTGGAGTGCCAGATAAACAGTTGGCCTGAAATGGCGTATCTGGTGTTCCTGCTATGACTTAGCAATCATGAAGGTCGATATGACCCAGGCGTCGTCCTCCTGCCGGGACCACTATGTCCAGCACCCGGGACTATCGACCAGGGGCAGCGCACTCCGAGGGATGGGGACTTCAGCAAGATGATGGTCCCTCGGTCAATCGCCGAAGCTAATGCCGGTAGCCTTCGCGGTAAGAACGATATCGTGGTCTGGCTCGACGCGCTTGGGCTCTTTCAGCGCTTCCACGATGGGGATCGTTACAATGTGCGGTGACTGCAACGCCACCATGTGCCCCCACTTCTCTTCGGCGATGGCCCGAACAGCGGCACCACCGAAACGCGTCGCGAGCAGCCGGTCGTAACCGGTTGGTTGGCCGCCACGCTGCAAGTGGCCGAGTATGAGTGAGCGGCACTCCTTGCCGGTGCGCTCCTGGATTTCACGCGCCAGACCGTCGGCGACGCCGCCAACGCGCTGGGCCTGGCCCGGCAGCGACGAACCCATCGTCGCCGGCTGTCCGCCTTTCGGGTGTGCCCCTTCGGCGACCACGACGATGGAGAAGTGCCGGCCCGCCTTGTCGCGGTCCATGATCTTCGTACACACCTTCTCAATGTCGTACGGAATTTCGGGGATGAGCACAACATCCGCGGTTGCCGCCAGGCCGCTGTGCAGCGCGATGAACCCCGCGTGTCTGCCCATGACTTCCATCACGATCACGCGGTCGTGCGATTCCGCGGTGGTGTGCAGCTTGTCCATCGCTTCAATGGCCGTGTTGACGGCGGTGTCGAACCCGAACGTCGTGATGGTTCCGCTGACGTCGTTGTCGATGGTCTTCGGAACACCGACAATGCGCATTCCCTTTTCGACGAGCTGCTGCGCGATGGCCAGCGATCCATCGCCGCCGATGGAGATCAGGGCGTCGATGCCCATGGCGCGAGCCGCTTCGATCAGCTCATCAGACCGATCCACCTTGTCGAAGGTGCCGTCCGCCTGCTTCACCGGATACTCGAACGGATTGCCGCGATTGGTGGTGCGGAGGATGGTACCGCCCATGTGGGCGATGCCGCGGACGGTGTGCTTTCCCATCGCGATGCATTCTTCTTCCCCGAGGAGTCCGGCGTAGCCGCGTTTGACGCCGATGACATCCCAGCCACGGTTGACCGCCGACAGGACTGCGGCGCGGATAACGGCATTGAGACCAGGGGCGTCGCCGCCGCCGGTAGAGATCGCGATGCGCACGCTAGGCCCGTGCTCCGGAGAAAGGATGGATCATCATTGCTGAATGAGGGAATCGGTCGCAGGGAAAGCTGGCGACGGAATGCGGGTCAGGGAATGGTAACGCAATCCGGTTCTTGCACGCGATCATCTTGCTTCGTACTCTGAGTCCGTCAACCGAGTCCTGCCAGACCATCGCGCCAGTGCGCTTCATGATGACCAGATTGCTGACATTCGCCGCGCTCACGGCAATTCCACTCTTCGCCAGCGCGCAGCAAAGCAACAGCTCCGGCTTCATGTTGAACGTTCACATGAATGTCACGTCGCTGGCGATCGAGAATGCCGACACGGCAGAATCCGGGCTGGGACTGGGGTTTCGGTTCGGCTGGGGTATCACGAAGAACGTCACGCTCTTCGCCGGCATCGATTCCGCCACGATTATCACAGAGGATCCGGCAATCGTTGACGGTGAGTATGGACTGATGCAGGCGAATGTGGGGATGACCTACAACTTTCGGCCGGGTCGAACGGTGCTGCCCTACCTCGAGGGCGCGGTGACGGGATGGCGGATCACGAGTCGCGTCGGCTCTACAGATCCGGCGGGAAATTCCGTCGATGGGGATGTTTTCACGCGCGGGTTCGCGGCGACGCTAGGTGCGGGATTCAACTATTACTTTGCCCCGCGACTGGCCGCGAACGCGGCGCTCAGTGTCACAACGGGGCACTTTGGCGATCTCCGGGTGAACGACACCCGAGCCAACAATACGGACTTCAGCGCGACAAGCGCGCGTCTGGGAATGGGGCTGACGTGGTACCCGATTACGGGGAGATAGCGGGGGCAATCGGCCGGCTGATCACTTGATCGCCGCGAACTACGATGCGATCTGGCGCCCCTGGCCGGCGCCCGTCGCTCATTTCGTTTCCATCTTCTGGAGGGACCGAAGAACCTCGCCGGGGTCAGCGTGACGGCCAACTTTGGACTTCTGGAATACCGGCTCGCCATCGCGAAGGACTTCGAAGCGTCCGCCGCTCGAGGGGATGAGCTTCAGCTCGATACCGGGGAACGCCTTCCTGAGCTCGGCCGCCAGACTGGAGGCCCGTGGCTCGTAGTTTCAAACGGTGCAGTATTCGATCGAGATCATCGTGGAGGCGGTCGTCGGCGGAGGGTCGGCATCTGGCGTTCGGGGCGTTGCATATAAGATAGATACTTTCAAGGCGTTCCTGCGACCGGCCGTGCAGAGGAGGAAGAGATAGCTGCTGGCGACTGCCCGGCATCCAGCGCGTTCCAGTTGGCGATCGCGTTGATGGCCAGCGCGAACGCGCCCTGGGTCTGCCAACGCCAGAACGGACGCGTCGAGAAGAGCACGACGTGGCCATTGCCTACCGGTGCATCGACGACCGCTGCCTTCCCCGCGAGCTCTTCACCGCCAACGAGCAGGCCGGACACCAGCAGCGAATCCTGCCGCTCATGAAAGCGGACGATCACTCGCCCGCGCAGCCGCTCGATGTGCGAGAGAATCGTCGTGTCGATGTTCTGCGGGATGTTGGCGGTGTCACGCTGCGTTACACCGAGCAGGGGCGACTGGTTGAAATACAGCGGGAATGTGGACTGATCATAGCCATAGAGAATGGGGCTGTCCTTCTTAACGGTCTGCGCGCGGTAGATACCGCCGCGCGCGCGCAACGTGCGAGCCTCCGCAACGTTCACCGTGGTGTTGAATCCGAGATCGGAGATGAGCCGGCTGGTATTCCCCTCGACCAGCAGCAGCCCGCCGCGCTCCACGAACCGGCGCAGGGCGGCCGCACCATCGAGCCCCATGCCGGGTCGCATGTCGTCGGTGTTGTCCCACATGCCGAGGTGCGGTGTTGCTGGCGTCTTCTTCCAGGGAAGCGGCGGACCCACCATCGGCCGGCCGTTCAGCAGCTGCGCGTAGTTGCTCACGTGTGGGAAGACGACGACGTCAAACCGGTCGAGCGTGCCCGGACGCCGCAGCGCCTGGTCGGCGATGTAGGTGTATGGGACACCGAGCATGTCGAGCGCGAAACGCACCCAGCCTTCGTTCTGCGTTTCGAGCCAGGAGTGCATGAGCGCAATGCGCGGCAGGGTGATCGCGTGGTTCGCCACGCTGACATCACCGCTGGCGGTGGCCTGCATGCCGAGCTGTTTCACGGCCTCCCGCGCCTTTGCGTCCGCTCCGCGCACAAGGTACGTACCGGCCGGATAGCTCTTGCCACCCGCGGTAAAGGCGGCGTCGGCGACGTGCACTCGGCCTGGTGCGACCTTCCATGGGAGTACCGCGGAGCGCCAGTCACCCGCGTGCCGAACGAGTAGCACGGTCCCCGTTCCAGTGATCGCGCCGTCAACACGCGCGTCGGCGGTGAGCGGCTGCATGGGCGCACGCAGGACGGTCGAGTCCGCCGCTTTCTGCGTCACCACGTGGCGCAACAGGTCGAGCGTCCATCCCGTGTCGTCGTACGGCGACGGATCGTCCGCCTTGTACTTCTGAAGCGCGAGCAGCGTACGAGGCGTTTGTGAGTACGGCTGGTCGAGCCGGACGATCCAGTCCCCTGTGCGAACGCGAAAACCGCTCGGACGCTTCGTCGCAGGGGTGGCCGAAGTCGCCGCAGCCACGACACCACGAGCGGCTGAATCAGTCGCGAGTGTTGAGTCGCGCGGCGGGTGACCCGGGGACGGGGCGGCTGCGGTGCTCGGCGCTGTGGAGTCCTTCGCACTCCCCGCCCGGACGACGCGATCGCCGTCCTTCTGATTCTCGCCTTTCAGCTCGAAATCCTCGGTGGCGACGTGGATCTCGGTGCCGTGGGCGCGGAACAGGTTCACCAGGTCGGCGGCCTCCGCCGCATGCCGCTGATCACGTTGGATGACGAATGCGTACGGCGCCGATGAGCGCCCGCGATCGATCATCCGCTCCGCCTTTGCGACGTAGTTTGTGAGGAAGGTTTCCTTGTGATCCGCGACGTAACGCAGCGCGATCAACACGCCGGACTGCTGAAAGTTGATGTTGCTGCGAATGCACCACTTTACGCCATTCACCGGAACGTTGGGCCGGTCCCACCGTCGCTCCGTTGCGCTCGCGCCGAGCTTCACCGTGTGGCATTCGGCGCCCTGCGACGTGTACGTCTCGTAGAAGCGGCCGATGCTGTTGTGGAGGTTGGAAATTGCCAGCACGTAATTGGGCGCCCACCCGTCGTAAAAGCCGTGCGTCCACACACCCGGCAGCCCTCGGCGCGTGAGCTCCGTGATCTCCTGGTAGGCCAGCGTGTGCCATTCGTCGATGACGATGGGATCGAACTCGTCGTTATATGGACCGGTGCCGGTGGACGTGTAGAGAAACGGCACCGATTCGTGGAGATCATGCGCCATCGTCGGCTTCCAGTACAGAAAGCCCTTCATGTAGTGCTGCGTGAGCTTCTGCGAGAGCACCATCCCGTCGCGATTGTTGTCGTGGGCGGTGTACTTGCCCCAGTACGGAAGACCGATTCCATAGG
>JBKJRV010000278.1:0-13265 GCA_046593115.1 Gemmatimonadaceae bacterium | reverse complement strand
CAGCACGCAGCACGCAGCACGCAGCAGACGCAGGAGCTGTTCGGACCTACGGCGGCAGTCTGCAATTCCCGGTCACCGATCTAAAAAAACGCGAACGCCGGAAGAACCCGTCAGCGCCATTCATCACGAGTACCCTGCAGCAGGAAGCAGCGAAGCGCCTGGGTTACGGCTCCAAGCGCACCATGCGCCTGGCGCAGGACCTGTACGAAGGCATTGAGCTGGGTGCGGCCGAGGGCGCCCAGGGGCTCATCACGTACATGCGGACAGATTCGACGCGCGTGTCGGAGACCGCGTCCAACCAGGCGCGCGACTACTTGCGCACCCTGTTCGGGTCCGAGTTTCTCGCCAAGGGCCCGCAGCTGTTCATGGATGGCAAGGCAAAGAATACGCAGGACGCGCATGAATGCGTGCGTCCCACGGACCCTACGCGCCGCCCCGATCAGGTGCAGCGCTATCTGTCCGCCGATCAGTTCAAGCTGTATCAGCTCATCTGGCAGCGCTTCATGGCGTCGCAGATGGCACCCGCCGTCTTCGACACCACGACCATCGACTTCCAGCTTGGCCGATACACGTTCCGCTCCACCGGAAGCGTCGTGAAGTTCCAGGGCTTCCTCGCGCTGTATCGCGAAGCGCACGAAGAGGGTGAGTCCAAGCCGCTGGAAGACGAGCAGGCGTTGCCGCAGATCGAGCCGGGGGAGCGTATCCCGGTGCAGGCGATTACTCCGTCGCAGCACTTCACCGAACCGCCGCCGCGCTTCTCCGAGGCGAGCCTGGTGAAGGAGCTGGAGCGACTGGGCATCGGCCGGCCGTCTACATACGCGTCGATCATCTCGGTGCTGGTGGAACGACGGTACGTGCTGCTGGACCAGCGGCGGTTCACGCCGACGCTGCTGGGCGAAACCGTGGAGAAGGTGATGGTCAAGCAGTTCCCTGACGTGTTCAACGTCGGCTTCACCTCGAGCATGGAACTCGAGCTCGACAAGATCGAAGAAGGCGAGCTCAAATGGCAGACCGTACTCGAGGAGTTTTACGGGCCGTTCGCCGCGTCACTGGACGACGTAGATCTGCCCGCGCTCATCGGAGAGGCGTTCGATCTCACTGCGCTGGCAAATGAAAAGTGTCCGGAGTGTGGCGGCGGGCTCATTCCAAAGGCCGGCTTCTTCGGTCCGTATGCGGCGTGCGCCAATCATCCGAAAACGTGCAAGTACACGAAGAAGCTCGGTATCGACCGCAAGGAAGCGAAGCCGTCGAACGAGATCTGCCACGAGTGCGGCGCGCCCATGCTCATTCGTGCGGGGCGCTCGGGTGAGTTCCTCGGCTGCAGCACCTTTCCGAAGTGTCGCGGCACCCGGCCCATGCCCACCGGGGTCAAGTGTCCCAAGGATGGCGGCGAGATAACACAGCGTCGTTCGAAGAAGCGCGGTAAGGCGTTCTATGGCTGCGGCAATTATCCGAACTGCGACTTCGTGGTCTGGGACAAGCCGGTGCTCGAGGTGTGTCCGGAGTGCGGTTACGAGGGCGCGGAGATGAAGTCGAACAAGACGCGCGGCGACTACCGGAAGTGTCTCAAGTGCGCCAACGAGTGGACCGTGGAGCCAGCGCCGAGTACGGAAGCGGCCTAGTAGGAGGTCGGGAGCGTTCGCCCGGCCGTAGATGTAATTCAGCTTCGAGATGCAATAACCCGGTGACGGACCATTGCTTACCGTATACAATGTATTACATTGTATACAACCCACATGAGGTCCCTATGTCGACAACGCTGCACAGTCTGCGAGTCCCCGCCGTCATGGAGGCGGCGATCGCGCATGAGCTCGAGCGCCGGGGTGAGCGCGAGTGGTCAGCGGGCGTGCTCAGCATTCTGGAGGAGGCACTGCGGATGACGCACGCGCCGGGTGTCGTGTTCGTCGATGGTCGTGGCGGACGTCGCCCAGCCGTTGCGCATTCCGGACTTGAGGTCTGGGAGATCATCGCGACGTGGAGCGAGGCCAATGAATCGTGGACAGATCTGCGTTCCGCTTATCCGGAGCTCAGCGAGCTGCAGCTTCGCTCTGCGGTGAACTACTACCGGATGTACCCCGATGAGATCGATGCCCGTCTGGCGAAAGAGGCTTCGTGGACAGCGGAGCGCGTTGCGAGTGAGCTGCCGTTTTCGCGCCCCTTGAACGCTCGCCGGAAAGCCGCGCGGTCCTCGCGGTAACGTCCGCGGTGGCTGTCAGAAAGCAGGTACGTGAGACTCCGGGTCCACCTCGATCGCGTTTTCGTTTTTATCTCGATGAGGATGTGCCGCGCCACGCCGCCGAGGTGGGCCGTGAACTCGGGCTTGATGTGGTGAGCGCGTACGAAGTCGGCGTCATTCCGCAGCCTGACCATGTTCACTTGGCTATTGCTGCGGCAGATGGGCGGATCGTTGTCACCTACAATCGCAACGACTTCATCGAATGCACTCGGGATGCGTTTGCGGCCGGTTTGCTCCACGCGGGCGTCATCATCCTCACTCATAAGCTTCCGCGCAATGCTCCCCGGGTAGCGCATGCGCTGAAGCGATGGTCCGTGGCCGCCCGGCAGGCGTTCGGTCCGCCTCCCCTTCAGTCCTATACCATCGATTTCATTTCCTGAGACACCGCTCTCCTTGCCTGGGCATTGCCGATCTCAAGAATAGACGAGTGGGACATCACAAATATGCTGATCGCAACGGCAATCCTGAATGCCCTTGCCCTTGCGCAAAGCGAACTGGCATGCGCCTTGTATTGATGGTCTTCGGAGCCTGAAGTCTGCGTACCCGCGCATCCTCCACTCCAGGGACGAACCGATTCGAGTGGGGGTGCTAATGAAAGGGTCCACGCCAGCCCGGACTTTCCTCCTCGCTGTCCCCTGCATGCTCGTCGCCTTCACAACCGGCGGCGCACAGCAGCAGGACAACTCGTTCAGTGGTTTCGAGCCAGGCATGCGAGTGCGAGTGAACGCTCCGCGCCACCAGAAGGAGAAGTTCACCGGCACCATCGTCTCGATGCGCAGCGACAGCGTCGTCATCGACACCGTTGATCAGCGCCGGGTTGACCGGCGATTCTTCTCCGACCCGGTGCTGGTCGACAGCTATCGTCTGGTCACACTCCCCACCGCTTACCTCGACAGCGTCGACATCAGCCTCGGCCAGTCTCGTACGCGGGGCATGTTCAGGGCGGGCCGCAACGCAGCGCTCATCGGCGGCACCATCGCCGGACTGGCCTACGTCTCCGGCTACAATCAGATCTCATTCCGCAACTTCGCCGAAGGGTTCCGTTCGGGCGTCAAGATAGGCGCCGTAGTCGGCCTCTCGATTGGCTTCACCTACGGGGAAGAGAAGTGGCGCTCGGTGGGCCGCATACGACCGGGGTTGCTCGCGAAGAACTGACACACGGAGGCGTTCCGGCTATCTTCCAGAACGCCTCATGACTTCCTCTCCTAGCACGGTACACATCATCGGCGGCGGGCTCGCCGGCTCCGAAGCGGCCTGGCAGCTGGCCGAGCGGGGGCATGAGGTCGTGCTGCACGAGATGCGGCCGGTGCGCGGAACTCAGGCGCACCAGACTGAATCGCTCGCCGAGCTCGTCTGCTCCAACACGTTCAAGTCGACGGAATCCACCAACGCGCACGGCCTGCTCAAGGCCGAGATGCGCTTGCTGGGCTCGTTGATTCTGGAGTGCGCCGACGTCGCCCGCGTCGCCGCCGGTACCGCGCTTGCCGTCGATCGTGATATCTTCGCTCAGGAAGTCACTCGGCGAATCATGGCGCATCCGCGGATCACCGTAGTGCGCGAGGAAGTCACCGAGCTGCCCTCTCCGGGCATCATCGCAACCGGCCCGCTGACATCCGATCGTCTCGCGGAAACCATGCGCGCACGGCTCGGCGTTGCGTCGCTCGCCTTCTACGACGCCATCGCGCCGATCATTTCGCGTGAGTCCGTCGACGACTCCATCGCGTACCACGGTGCGCGCTACGACAAGGAGACGATGGAGGGCGCCGGCGAGGAGGGCGCGTATCTCAATTGCCCATTCACGCATGAGCAGTATGACGCCTTCATCGACGCGCTGATTGCGGCCGACCAGTTCCACGGCCACGAGTTCGACGCGGTGCCGTACTTCGAGGGCTGCCTTCCCGTTGAAGAAATGGCGAAACGCGGCCGCGATACGCTCCGCTTCGGGCCGCTGAAACCGGTTGGCCTGGTGGATCCTCGCGGCGGGGGCCGAGCGTGGGCGGTGGCGCAACTCCGCCGAGAGGACAGTGGCGGACGGATGTGGAATCTGGTGGGCTTCCAGACGCGCCTCCGCATTCCAGAGCAGCAACGTGTCTTCAGGATGATCCCGGGTCTCGCGGAAGCGGAGTTCCTGCGCTTTGGCTCGATCCACCGGAACTCGTACATTAATTCGCCGGGCGCACTGACGCCTCACCTCTCGCTGCGCGACGATCCGCACACGCTGTTCGCGGGACAGATCACGGGCGTCGAGGGGTACACCGAGAGCAGCGCCACGGGCCTTCTTGCGGGCATCAACCTCTCCCGTATGCTGGGCGGCGACGCACCGGTGATTCCCCCAACGACGACAATGCTCGGCGCTCTTTACCGGTATCTGCGTGAAGCAGACCCGCGGCATTTCCAGCCGATGAACGCGAACTTTGGCCTGGTGGATGAACTGGCGGAGCGCGTACGCGACAAGCGGAGGAAACGCGAGTTGATAGCAGTGCGCGCGCTTCAGGAAATGGGGACGTGGATTGAGCAACTGTCAAAGCCGGCCACATTGATCCTCGAACCATCCGACGCAGGACGCAGGACGCAGGACGCAGGAGGTCCCGCTGTTGCCTTTAAGGCGCACGCCCCCGACCGAACTCACGCAGCACGCAGCACGCAGCACGCAGCAGGCAGCGCAACAGGCATTGAGTCATGATCGCGAGGAAGCCCTCCTCACGCGCGAAGAATCCGGAATCTCCACCGGCTTCCGCAGTTCACACGGACGTTGAGGAATTCCTGACCCACCTGGAAAAGGAACGAGACGTCTCCCCAAACACGGTGAGCGCATACCGGCGCGATCTTCACGAGTTCTCGACGTACCTGAGCAACTACCACGGCGCACGCGAATGGAGCTGGTCTGGTGTCGACCGACTCACCATGCGCGGCTTCCTCGGCCATCTCGACCGTCGCGGCCTGTCAAAGCGCACGATGTCCCGAATGCTCTCGGCGGTCCGCAGCTTCTACGGCTTTCTGCATGCCGAAGAGCGAGTGGAGTCGAATCCCGCACGCGCGATTGGCGCTCCCAAGGTGCCGAAGTATCTGCCCGGCTATCTCGACCGCACCCAGGTCGAGAAGCTCTTCGAGCACGCTCAGACTCGCGCGCAGGGTGGTGAATTCACGGCGGTGCGTGACCTCGCGATGCTCGAGCTGTTCTACTCCACCGGCATCCGCCTCTCGGAGTTGCGCGGATTGTCGCGGCGCGACGTTGACCTTCTGTCGCAACAGGTGAAGGTGAAGGGTAAGGGTCGCAAGGAGCGCATCGTGCCGATCGGGGACACCGCGCAGCTCGCCCTCCGAAACTACGAGGCGAAGCGCGACGAGCTCATTCGCCTGCGCGGGCCGGGTGCGGACCGCCTGGCATTTTTTCTGGGGCGGACGGGGAATCGTCTGACCGTCCGTGCCGTGCAGAACGCGATGAAGGGTTTGCTCGAGCCGTTCAACGAGGCATCGGGCTTGAGCACCCATTCACTCCGCCACACCTTCGCGACCCACCTGCTCGACGCCGGCGCCGATCTCCGCGCCGTCCAGGAGCTCCTGGGCCACGCCTCGATCTCTACCACGCAGATTTATACGCACACGAGCATCGAACGACTGAAGCAGGTGTACGAGAAGGCTCACCCGCGAGCGTAACATGCGAATCGAGCTCATCCCGATTGTGTTCGGAGCCTTGCTCGCGCTTGCGGGGCTGCTGCTCGCAGCCGATGCCATTCTTCCGGAAGGCGCGTTCCTGTCAGAGGAGCGCCGCCGCCGCCAGCGATCTGAGCGCAACCGAGCCGGCGAGTTCTCTATTGCCATTGGTCTGTTCGCGATGGCCGCTGCACTCATTGGTCGCGACACGTGGCAGTACTCCACGGTGGTGGTCATCGTCGGCATCATTGCGCTGGCTGTTGGCAGTGTGCTGAACCTCGGCTTCCTGAAGGAGTACCTCGTTCACCGCGGCGCCTCCCGGCGAGGCGCACCGACAGGGCCGCCGAAACCTCCGCGCGTCCCTGTGAGTTCAGCAAAGCCGGCAGTCCTGGCCAAGACAGTTCCAGGACAGCCCGGTCCGGCCGACCGCGCGCCAAATCAATCGGCGGGGAAGCCGACGATGCGAGACAACCGCAAGCACCCGAGATCGTAACAGAATGCGACACGCTTCATGACGACAATCCTCGCAGTTCGCCGTAATGGCCTGGTCGCTCTTGGGGGTGACGGACAGGTCACGATCGGTGAGACCATCGCCAAGTCGAACGCCAACAAGGTGCGCACCCTCCGCGGCGGCAAGCTGCTCGCCGGGTTCGCGGGCGCTGCCGCCGATGCCTTCACGCTCTTCGAAAAGTTCGAGGAAAAGCTGGAGAAGTATCCGCACAACCTTCCCCGCGCGGTGGTGGAGCTCGCCAAGGACTGGCGCAGCGACCGCGTCCTTCGCCGGCTGGAAGCGCTCCTCGTGGTGGTAAACACCGAGCACGGCTTCATCATCAGCGGCAACGGCGATGTGATCGAGCCGGACGACGGCATCCTGGCGATCGGATCCGGAGCAAACTTCGCAATGGCTGCCGCCCGCGCGCTTGCAACAAACACCGACCTTCCACCCGCCCAGATCGTGCGAAAGGGTCTGGAGATCGCGGCGGAGATCTGTGTGTTCACCAACAGCAACATCACCGTACTGGAGCCGGCCTAGAACTGTATTGCGTACTGCGTGTTGCGTAGAGGTTATCGCGATTGGGAGTCGACGCCTCCCGAGGCTGTTTACGCAATACGCAATACGCAACACGCAATTGTACGTAAGCAACTCTTTCCCGACTGTCCTTGCCTTCTCTTAGAACCCAGCAGGCCCTTGCCCGCCTCGCCGACCTGACTCCGCGTCAGATCGTGGCGGAGCTCGACCGGTACATCGTCGGCCAGAGCGACGCGAAAAAGTCGGTCGCCATCGCGCTGCGCAATCGCTGGCGCCGGCAGCGCGCGCCTGACGCCATCCGCGAGGAGATCTCGCCCAACAACATTATCCTCATCGGGCCCACGGGCGTGGGAAAGACGGAGATCGCAAGGCGACTCGCCAAGCTTGCGGGCGCACCGTTCATCAAGGTCGAAGCGTCGAAGTTTACGGAAGTCGGGTACGTCGGACGCGACGTCGAAAGCATGGTGCGCGATCTCGTTGAGAGCGCCATCGACATGGTGCGGCACGAGCGTGAGACCGAAGTGGAAGATCTCGCGCACGATCGAGTGGATGACCGGCTGCTCGATCTCCTCTTGCCGCCGCCCGCCGAGGTGAAGCCGGATATCTCGCCGGCGACGTCAAAGCCGGGCGACAGCGGCAACGTCTTCGTCGTCTCGTCCAGCGGGAGTGTCGCCTCGGAGAGCGGCGAGAGCGGGAAGGATCGTTACCAGCGCACCCGGGACAAGCTCAAGCAGCTGCTCATCGACGGACAGCTCGAGTCGCGCGAAGTGGAAATCGAGGTCAATCAGCCCAGCATGCCGATGTTCGACATGATGGTGCCGCAGGGCGGCGGGGAGGGCATGGGCAACATCGGCGAGATGCTGCAGGACATGATGCCGAAGCGGAAAAAGAAGCGCACCATGAAGGTCTCCGAGGCTCGGCGCGTGCTGCTCGAGCAGGAATTCGACAAGCTCATCGATGTCGAGGATGTCACCGCCGACGCGCTCGAACGTGTTGAGAGCCTCGGGATCATCTTCCTCGATGAGATCGACAAGATTGCGGGGGAGCGCAGCAAGCATGGCGGACCCGACGTCTCACGCGAAGGCGTGCAGCGCGACCTGCTACCGATTGTCGAAGGCTCCAACGTCCAGACCAAATACGGCATGGTGAAGACTGATCACGTCCTCTTCATCGCCGCTGGCGCGTTCCACGTCTCTAAGCCGAGCGATCTCATCCCCGAACTGCAGGGCCGGTTCCCCATTCGGGTGGAGCTCAAGCCGCTGACGGAGCAGGATTTCGTGCGCATCATGACCGAGCCCGAGAATGCACTGACCAAGCAGTACGGCGCGCTCATCGAGGCGGAAGGCGCGAAGATCGAGTTCACTGTCGATGGGATTGCAGAGATCGCGCATATCGCCGCCGTCGTCAACGAACGAATGGAGAACATCGGCGCGCGTCGGCTGCACACCGTCATGACAACGTTACTTGAGGACGTGCTCTACGACTTGCCTGACGAAAAAATTACGGGAGTGGTTGTCAATGCGTTGCGAGTGAAGGAGCGGCTCAAGTCCATCGTCGAGGATGAGGACCTGCGGCGCTACATCCTCTAGAACTTCACTCCAAACGTGAGTGGAACCATCCCGCGCGCCTGCCGGCCGTCAGTCCCGAGCATCATTACGCGAAGCTCGGTGAAGAGGGTGGTCCGTCCCAGGCTCGCTGAGAGTCCCAGCCCGCTGTGCCACCCCGGCGCCCACGTGGCGAAGCTGTATTCGCTTGTCTGATCGGGTGTGTAGGTGCAGGACAGTGCTCCGAAAGGTCCCCTGGGACCGGGGCACTGATAGTTAGCGCGGTTAGTTGTACTCGACCTGTAAATACCGATCCCGCTCAGCACATATGGCCGAATTCTTCCTCTGCTGAGATCGAACGTCCCGTCGAAAGTGAAGCCGGTGACTCCATAGTTCTCCGAGCGTGAGCACTGGGCGCCGCAATTTCCCAGGTACTCGCTGCCCCAGCGTTGGTTCTGCTGGTAGTGCTGCACGCCCAACCGAAATGCCCCTCGTGATTGCGACTTTCGCCACTCCAGTCCCAGTTGCCCGACATAACTGGGTGTGTACGTCGAGCCATCGTAGAGCACCGCGTCCATTCCACCGGCAGCGGTGACGCGAGCGCCAAGCACCTGAGCCCATGCCGGACAAGGGAGGACGAAGGCGAGCGCGAGCGCGCAAAGGAGGGTGCGGGACATTCGATTCTCCAGGCCGAATGTAAAACTCAACAAACTCGATCCACCGGATTACACAGGCCGGGTTCCGAGGTTCCAGCCCCTGCGTCGGGCGCTAGAAAGCGATCCGCAACACTGGATGAATACCGGGCGCCCCGCTGGCCGCAAGCAGGCCGCCGGCTACGTCGAGCCGCGGCTTGAAGAGCGCAACCCGACTCGGCCGCTGGTGAAGGTTCGACGACAACCGCGTTCGATCCATCGTCTGGAATCGTCGCTCCACGAAGAAGATCGCGACTGCGCTCCCGAGTGTTGCAATGCCAAGGACGCGCCCTGCCGATGGATTCCTGACGCCGGTGGATGCGAGCCGCGCCCCCGCCGAAGCACCGCCGCCGGCGGCCGCAAGCAATACACCCCCCTCCAGCACCGTGTGATCGATGGGACGCACGAGAAACGGGTGCCCAACCGCGATGCCGACGAGCATACCGGCCGACAATAGATTGGCAGAGCGCTCGGCGTCCTGATCGCCCAGGGCGATGATGGTCCCCGCGGCCATGATCCCGGTGAGCCCTGTCGACACGAGCGTCACTACGTCGCCGACCGTCACGTTGTCCGGCGACAACCGCGGATACAGCGGCCCCGCGATGTAGCCGCCCACGGTCGACGCGATCATCGTCGTCACGGAACTGCGATCGAAGTTATCGCCGAAGCGGTCGCGCGAGGCGACTGAGGCTACACCCAGCAGCAGGCCGACGTCCGCGCCAAAGGATGAGGCAGCCGCTTCGGCGGACGTCATGCGCCGGGCCGCGTGGAAGCCGGCAAGCGCCCCGCCAACGCCGCCGGCGAATACACCGAGTCCATACGCGCCCTTCCCACTCGTGTCCGTCGCTTCGCCAATCGCGAGGTACGCCAGACCAGCGCCGATCGCGGCACCGTGCAGTCCGGCGTGGTTCGACTCGATGCTCTGCGCGAAGGAGACCTTCGAACTGCTGGCGGTGCGCAGAGCCATGTAAAGCGACGCTCCTATGGTGCCGAAGTAAGCGCCGTAGTAGGCAAGCGGATCATCGACCGCGGAGCGTACCGCGTATCCGAGAGCGGGGCCGTACACGGTGGACGCGAGGAGCACCTGCCCGTTCGCGAAAGAACGACCGCCCAATTCAGGCTTCACGCCGACCGGGATGCGAGTCTGCTCGTCGGGGAGCCCTGGCTCCTCGACCGGCTCGGAAACCACCGGCGGTGCTACGATCGGCTGCTCCGGTGCTGCCCGACTGCCGAGAACGGCGCGAATGGACGCGAACTGCTCGAGCGATATGCTGTAGCGATCGACCGTCTCATCCGCGCGGCGAACGGCAATGATGTAGCCGCCTTCGCTCTGCTTGAACAGGCGTGCCTCGACATACGCTCCGGCTACCGGCCAAATCGGCGCGCGAAATCCCACACTATCGGCAAACGCCGGGGACACGACCAACACCATTCCGGCACTGTCGAACGCCACCGGAAGCTCTCGCACCTGGGCGAAAACCACGGACGCCGATGCGCCAAGCAGAGCCAGTGTCAGTATTGTCGAGCGGAACGAGCGGATGACGGGGTGCATGCTGTCACTTAAAGAATGCTGAAATGCAGCAAACACGAAGGGGACGGCAAGCTCGCCGCCCCCTTCGCCACTACGCGGGCGAGAGCTAGAACTTCACGAAAGCCGGCGCGCCGGTCTTGTACGACAGTTCTACCGCCTGCTCCACTGCCGCATTCCGCTCAACGGCGGTTGCGTTCGCACCGACCTTGATCGTGCCTTCCGGCAGCTCGCCCATCCGGCCCGCGCCGGAACACGTGACCTTGATGGTCATCGGCGTGAAGATACCGAACGTCAAGCCTCCAACGAGTCCCTCGATGAAAGAGTGCATGGTCTCTACCTGGGCCACACCATTCGGGCACTCCGACGCGACGTTGAGCGTCGCCGGCGGGATCAGGCCGTAAATGAAGCTTGGCTGGAACGGCTTGTTCACGACCGTCGAGCCCATTGGGCGGCCGGTGTTGATGGTGGCGTGGTAGCAGGCCGGCAGCAGAAGAACGAGGGCTACGAGCGGGAAAAGTTTACGCATGAAGAAGAGCTCCGGAATTGGATGGGACAAAAGGAATGGGTCCTGCCACACTACGCCCGCAGTTGCACCACCGCAAGCGAATTCGCTTGCCGGCCGCGAGCAGGTCAGGTTATGCTTCGCCCCGACCTCCATGCATTCACTCGCTCCTGGCGCCGCTCTCATCGGCGCTGCCGGTAGCCAACGACAGAATTCCGTGAAACCCACCCGCCACTTTCTCGCCATCCCCGACTTCAGCCGCGCCGAGCTCGAAGGCCTGTTCAGGCTTGCCGAGTCAATGCGAAAGGGCACCTATCCGGGACGGCCGCTCGCAGGCAAGTCGCTCGCGATGATCTTCATGAAGTCCTCCACTCGCACTCGCGTCTCATTCGAGGTCGGTACCTGGCAGCTCGGCGGCCATGCGCTCTTTCTCTCCCCTCGCGATGTGCAACTGGGACGAGGTGAGCCGATCGCGGATACGGCACGCGTGCTGTCGCGCTATGTGGACGGCATCATGATCCGCACCTTTGCGCACGCGGAAATCGAGGAGCTCGCGAAGTACTCGTCGGTGCCGGTGATCAATGGCCTGACAGACCTGCTGCACCCCTGCCAGATCCTCGCCGACCTGCTCACTGTGAAGCAGCACCTGGGCAGCTATGACGGCAAGCGGATCGCGTGGATCGGCGACGGCAACAACATGGCGAACTCGTGGATCAACGCAGCGTACCGGCTTGGGTTCGATCTCGTGCTCGCGTGTCCCGAGGGCTACGACCCGGATGCGTCGCTCCTCGCTCGTGCGCAGAAGGAGGCGAACGTGCGCGTCGTTCGTGATCCTCAGGAGGCCGCGGAGGGAGCCCACGTGATCAACACCGATGTGTGGGCGTCAATGGGTCAGGAAGAGGAGCAGGCGGTGCGCGAGAAGGCGTTCAAGGGGTACATGGTAGACCAGTCGCTGATGAAGCGAGCGTCGTCCGACGCGATTTTTCTGCACTGTCTGCCTGCTCACCGGGGCGAGGAAGTCGCAGCGGATGTGATCGACGGGCCGCAGAGCCGTGTGTGGGACGAAGCCGAGAACCGGCTCCACATCCAAAAGGCGATCATGGCCGTGCTCATGGGAGGGGAGATGGTGTAAAGGGGCTGCGGGCTGCGGGCTGCGGGCTACGATCTGCGGTACCAGAATCCCGGCACTCCCGCGATATTCCTTTTTCACTCATTGGATTCCCCTCATGATTTCCGAAGGCTCTCCAGCTACAGACTTCACCCTTCCGTCGGACGAGGGTGTGGATATTCGCCTCGCCGACCACCGAGGCAAGTACGTCGTCCTGTTCTTTTATCCAAAGGATGACACCTCTGGCTGAACCACCGAGGCGTTGTCATTTCGCGACGCCTTCCCTCGGTTCGAGGGACTCGAGACTGTGATCCTGGGTGTGAGCCCGGACGATGTCGCATCGCATCAGCGGTTCCGGAAGAAGCACAAGATGCCGTTCAACCTGCTGGCCGACACCGAACATTCGGTGGCCGAGTCCTATGGGGTGTGGCAGCGGAAAGCGATGTACGGGAAGATGTTTTTCGGAGTGGTGCGGACGACTTACATCATTGGACCGGACGGCCGGGTAGCCAAGCTCTTCGAAAAGGTCAAGGCGGAAGGGCATGCCGACGAGGTGCTTGCGGCACTCGAAGGACTTGGTTCTCGGAACTCCCGTTGACCAAGTCTTCTTCGAAGGTCCGGCGACCAGGCCAACCCGCATAAGAATCGCGTGTTGCCGGGTTCATGGCGTTCGTGTGTGCCGCGTTGGTGACGAATCCGGCGGCGCAATCACGCAGGAGTGATCGGCTCGTCTGGCTGGCTGAATGCTGGCAGCGGAATACCGCGGTGGAGGTCCCTCGAGGAGCAGTGGACCCAGCCAGGGTCCGGCGCGCTGTTCGGGATCGCTCGCACGGTGCACCGCGATTCCACCTTGTCGTACGAGTTCGTGCGGATCTTCGAACGCGCCGACTTTGATCTTCGGCGCGAAGCCGTACCGCTACGTGTCGGCAGATTCTCTGGAGGCCTTCATTGAAGGTCCGCTGCAGGGA